>JAHDFW010000199.1 GCA_020627945.1 Cytophagales bacterium | reverse complement strand
GAGGAAAATATCGAAACGTGTAAGGAATATCTTAAGCGTATGGATAAAATGGGAATGACCCTTGAAATAGAACTTGGAATTACTGGAGGTGAAGAAGACGGTGTAGACAATACTGACGTAGACAGTTCTAAACTTTATACTCAACCTGAGGAGGTGGCTTATGCGTTTGAAGAACTAAGTAAAATTAGTCATCGCTTTACGGTTGCGGCTTCATTTGGTAATGTACATGGTGTTTATAAGCCAGGTAATGTGCAATTGACTCCAAAAATTCTTGATAACTCTCAGAAATACATAGAAGAAAAATACAGCACAGGAGTACAACCAGTGGATTTCGTATTCCACGGTGGTTCAGGATCTTCTTTGGAAGAAATTAGAGAAGCGATTGGTTATGGAGTTATCAAAATGAATATTGATACCGACTTACAATGGGCGTTCTGGGATGGTGTGAAAAATAACTATAAAGAGAAGGAAGCTTATTTACAGCAACAAATTGGTAACCCAGATGGTGATGATGTTCCGAACAAGAAGCATTATGATCCTCGTGTTTGGTTACGTAAGGGTGAAGGGACTTTCGGAGCACGTCTTCAACAAGCTTTTGAGGATTTAAACTGTATTGATGTACTAGCTTAAAGTTATTATACAAATTATAACAGGAATCCTCTGATTAGTCTAATCAGGGGATTTTTTGATTTTGGGCTAGACGTCAACAAGTGTAGCAAGTTCTTTGCCTATTAATGAACCAATTGCAACTCCCATTCCACCCATTCTAACTCCAAGAATCACTCGATCCGAGTAATGCTTGACAATGGTGGTCTTTTTGGTTCCAACGCCAAGAATTCCCGCCCATCTCGATTCTATCGTATATTTTTGGTTTGGTAAAATGACTTCACTAAGTAAATTTTCTAGACGCTGCTGTACTGACTCTGTAATCTTTAGTTCTGTGCTTGTTTCAGCCTCCATTTCTAAATGTCTACCGCCACCTAATAATATTCTATCTCCTATGTTACGGAAATAGAAATAGCCACGTTCCATATGAAAAGCTCCTCGAATAGGTAAATTTGGAATTTCAGATGTTACTAAGACTTGATTACGTCCGGGAGATACGTCTAATTCTGGTATTAATGTTTGAGCAAATCCATTGTTAGCAACTATTAGTTGCTTGCAGATAATTTTAAACGGTTTAGTTTCAACTTCTACGTGAGAAGGTTGTTCGGAAAACCCTATTACTTCAATTCCATTTAATATTTGAATGTCGTAGGATCGTGCAAGGGCAATTAGATTCCACATCATTTTGCCTGTATCAATGGTGCCTTCAAACTTATTTTCAATAAGATGGTCTACACCGTTAAAACCGAACTGACCAATAAGATGGTCTGCATTGTGGTAAACATCTTCCCCGAAGAGAGGTCTAAGATTACTGTTTAATGTTGCTAGTTGATCAAAACAGTCCTCGTACAGCTCTTTTTGAGAGGGCATGAAAGTTTCGAAGTTGCCAGTAGGCAGGAAACCTATATTTTTTTCACCGAGCAGCGAAATGAGATTTTGAAGTCCAAGATGCCGTTTTTCAACTAAGCTTAAAACTTCCGATTCGCTCATGATTTTTAAATCAGAGAGAACTTCAGAAGGGCTTCCAAAGCATGCAAAACCAGCATTTTTTGTACTGGCTCCAGAGGGTAAACTTCCTCTTTCGAGTATTACAACGTTTAAGTTTGAATTGCGCTTTTTGATTTCAATAGCCGCACTCAATCCGACAATGCCACTTCCTATTATGGCAATGTCAATGTGATCCATGAAGGTGTTGGATTCCCAGAAACTTAACATGCCGCTAATATCGGTATTAAATTTTAATTCTCTGGATATCCGTTATCAACCCAACATTGAATGGTATTAATTTGCTCTTGAGTTAAGGTTGTACCTTTTGGCATAGTTTGCTTTTCTAAAACTCGCTTTTGAAATTTACCGTTCTCTAATAGTACAAAGATTTCAGAATAGGAGGTAATTTCACCACGAAGGTTACTAGCTCCTGATCCATGGCACGATGATGTAGACGAACATGTAGCCATGATAATAGGGCTTATTTCATTATCATATGTTGGTTGAGACCCATCACAAGTTGGCTCCAGTTTTGTTCCGCCACAAGAAATAAGAAATAGAGCTGATCCTGTTATTAATATTGAGCTTAAGAATTTTAACATAGCTTTTAACGTTTGTTTAAACAAAAATAAATTTGTTAGAAGTCATTTCCAAGAGATATCATAAGCATTGGTTCACTGCCTTTATAGTCCTCAAGACCAAATCCGAGGTCTACTTTAACGAAGCTACCAAAAACTATAGTCCTAAGACCTGCCCCATAGCCCATAACAACTGGGTTTCTATAGTTTAAGACTGTGATTTCGAAGGCATTGCCATTGCCACCTAAAACTTGACGATTGAATGAATTATTTTCGTTAAATGGATTCGGACCGGTCCATGCTGATCCAAAATCCGCGAATAAGTTAAGTTGGAGGTTATCCAAGAAGCCAGAACGAGAGCTAGCTTTACCAAACATAGAACTTAGTGGGACTCTTAATTCACTGTTGTACATGAAAAACCCATCACCATTGCGTGCGTTATATCCAAAGCCACGCATATTGGTAATGTATGATGTGAAGAACAAATCGGTAGCATAACCGTTACTAAGAAGCTCATTAAGTTCCATTCGAGGGAAAAACCAATTATCCATTCCACCAAAAACGTAATTCTTAGGTGCTGCCCCCAAACTTTTACCGGCGGAAAGTCTATTTGCCCATATAATTTTGGTCCCGAATAGTCTTTTGTAATTTCTTATATCCAAATCGATTCGTCTAAAACTTCGGTCTTTTGCTAATTGAGTGGAGTCGTTTGAGAATAAACCTGCATAATGTTCAAATGAAATTAAAGCTCTAGTACCAAGGCGTTGATTTGCTTTAATCTCTTTAGTATTGTTAAAGATAAATCGAGCTTTTAACCCTCCAAATGTTATTCTTTGAGCATCTTGCGTGAAATTTACAACGTTCGCCAACCCAGACTGGAGTACCGTAGGTGTTAGTTCAATACCATATTTAGACCAAAAAGGCATTAGAAAAGTAGCCTTTGCTTCCTGAAGCCAGAATCTACTAAATTCTGTTTCGGTAGAGTAGAAAATATTCTTTCTAGTGTAGTTGAATCGATAATCTGCCCAATGCTTTTTATTCTCATACTGCAGTCTTACCAAGCTACTTGAGAAGTCCGTCAGTGCAAATATTTCGGCGTCGATCCTGTGGTCTTCCATGATGTCCGTAAGAGTGATTCCTCCTATCAATCCACTCCCGAAAAGAGGATCAATTTTAAACGAGGAAACGGCCTTTTTTACACCAAACCTTAATTGTGGTGTAGCATTGGATGCTTTAACACTAGAGGTGTCGATAAGTCGAGATACCCATCTTCTACTGGTGTCGGGTGTTACAATAATTCGTTTTGTTCTTGCCTCTAATACTTCTTGTCTTTTGGTTTTCTTTTGTGCTTCTGAAGTAAATACGGAAGGGACCCCTGATATAAGCGTTTCATTTTGCCATCTAACGAATAAATTGTTACCTAACTGGGTTTCTAATTGTGAAATATTCGATCCTGCAACCAATGTTCCTACTGGTTTAAATTGATTTAAGTTGTACTTTACGACTTGTCGCACACCATTACCTTCATCAAGATATAATAGGGTGGAATCGTTTAAAGCTTTAGGACTAGTTTCATGAGATAGCCCATTAGTAAGTTGAACTATTTTTTTGTCATCCAGATTGAATAGATACAAATCGTAATTGTCTTCAATTTCTGAGATACTTCCTTTGTAACCTAATGAGTCATTGATTCTATTTGAAGCAAATACGATTTGATTTTCGTTTACAAAAGCTGGATCAATGTTATCGAATACATCACTAGTGAGTTTAAAGGTTTTATTTAAACGTGGGATTATTAGGTATAAATTGTTTAGTCCTTTACTTGAAGCACTTAAAATTACTTGTTCCCCATCTTGAGTAAAGTTCAGGTTTTGTACTACGTCATAGTCGTCTAAAACTTGCTTCTTTTGATTCCAAATGTCGTGCTGCATTATGTCTCGCATAACCATGTTACTTCGCGAGGCATAACGCCACTTTTTCTTGTTTTTAATGTTGAACATCAAAGAATATTCATCAGAACTACGGTAAACTGCATAGAGTCGATTGGTGTCGGCCCACTTAAGTAATGTTTCGTTTTGTGAGACTAGGTTGGAAGTAGAATAAATTCGCTTTTTAAATTTTCGAATTTTTTTACCTGTAGCTATTTCATAAACACGTACAACTAGATGTCCATTGCTGTGATTGGCAACCCCAAGTTTAGAACCATCAGGACTAATCGCACATATAGACTCTTTGTTTTGCTTAATTTCGGAAAGCACTTTTTCATCTGAACTAAGTGCATAATTGTCTGGATATACTTTATTTAAAAATGCTTTTTGTGCACCATAAAAATTTCGCCATCCATCCAGGAATCCCGAATAACTTACATCAAGTGTTCCTGAAATTCCTAAAGAAATCTCTCTAGTTGCTCTTAGTAACAACATTATATTACCAATGGAAGAAGGGCTATATTTTTCAGCTACATAGTTCCATACCGATTGTCCAATGTATTTTGCTTCATCACCTTCAAGACCATTTAGGAAATGGGCCTTTGCTTTAATGTTTGTTTCATACATATAGCCATCCATTTCTACCGTCCATCCTTGGGCTAAGTACTGCGGAAGGCCTTCGGAAATCCATGGAGCAAACTTTGAAAAATGCGAAGATCTAATTATTTCTTTTACACCACGACCGTAGAGCATTTCATTGACAACTGAACGAGCAATCTGAAGACTTAATTCTTTTTTGAAATCTACAATGGTACCTGGAAAAGCTACTTCAGCTTTGTTTTTAACATAATAAGTTTCTCCTCCCGACGCATTCACGGTATAACCTCGATCAATGTTACTTTGCGCTTTGTCTCCTTTATTGAGATAGAGAAGAAGTTTCATTTTTTCGAAGCTATAATAACCTAACAGTTCACATATTCTTAAGTACTCCTCTTCTACATGCGATGAAGCTACTTTTGCTAGGTTTTGTCCGTTTCCGTAGTAGTATATTTCGAAATTTGGTGTGGAAATTTGCTTCCAGTTCAATTTTTTCTGATGCACTGGAATCTCAGGGAAATCTTGCTGAGCGTTTTGTCCGTTTGCTAAGTTTAAACCTACCAAACAGCATATGGCTATTATGTACCTGAGGTGTTGCATGTATAATGTTATAAAGATAACAATTTTCCCGTTCTTAAAGTTTAAGCTTTTCGTAGATAAACATTAAACGGTACTGGAAGCGTAATATTATTACGTTAGAGCCTGATTTCTACTTTTTTAATTTCTGAATAATATGCGGAATATCCTGACCTATCGAGTGAATCACTTTGTCCATGATGCTGTCTACGCTTTCTTCACCTTCTACTAGTATTGGCTCTTGAATTTTTACATTTAATTCTGTACCTCGTTTTTTGAAGCGCAAACCTTTGTTGTCAAATGCTCTTCTAAATCCATTGATCATAATGGGTACAACTATAGGGTTATTTTCCTTAATGATATAGGCAGTTCCTTTTCTACCAGGTGCATAAGGAGTAGTTGTTCCTTGCGGAAAAGATACTAACCATCCTGAGTTTAATGCTTCACCAATTCGTTGTTGATCGGACTTGTCAACTTTCCTATTAATTTCCTGCCCTTTGCTTCGCCATGTTCGTTGTACAGTTATTGCTCCACATAATGCGAATAACTTTGGTAAAAAACCACTTTCTTTCATGGTTTCACGAGCTGCTACATAGTACACATTTAATTTAGGAATTAGCAAGTAATACGGAATCCCTAAAAAGTTCTTACGTCCCCATTTAGCAGCACTCATTGCCACGATAATTGCTGCGACATCTGCATAATAAGTTTGATGATTTGAGACAAATAATACATTCCGATTGGGTAGTTCTCTTAATTTATCCAATCCTTCCACAACCAAATTGTTTACTACATTCAATCTGTAATAAGCTAATAGACCCAATGGGGCCATTAGCATATTTTTTAATATAAACTCTTTGGTTCTTTTCATGTAGCCTTAAAATCGCATCTGGCTATAGAAGCGAAAACCTCTAAGATATAAATTTCTTAGAGGTTTCCACAATTTGAAGATATAATTTACTCTATCCTTGAACCATTTTAGAGATTTTAGGATTCTCTATAAAACGATTGAAATTAGGAGTAATATACTCTTGTAACTCTTTGTTGTTGGTACGTTGAGCCATTCGCATAAATCTATTCAAGCTGTACATCGCCATTCTGATTTCAGGCTCTACGAACATTCCACTTGTCTCATTTTTAGAGTAGTAGTTTAACGACTGAATATAGCGATCCGACATCTTTTTCATCATTTTGTCGGCACGCTCCTTTTGATCTAAATTGATCAATAAGTCAATATAGCTCGTAATTGTACCATCGTACGGGATAGCTTCATCAGGAAGTACTTCCAAGCAGTGATTCACAACCTCTAATGCCTTATCTTTTTCCCCTTTATTGTAGTAAGCTACAGCCAATCTGTGGAATTTCTCTCTAATATTAGCAGGGAATCTTCTATAATTCTCATCATAAAAAACACTTGGATCCTGCATGTTTCTCCAGTGGAACTTAGTCATCATGTTTTCATACATAATGTCTGTATCAATTCTACCGTTTTTATCTTTATTCTTGATAGGTAAGAATCTATACGCAAGTCCTTCTAACTGGAAGTAGTAACGAAGACCAAGATAGTCAGATGGAGAAATAGTAGTAGAGAAGTAAATCGGACGATCAAACTTATTTTGTTCGATCATATCTAACATGATAAGGTGCTTCTTTTCTAACCCACGCTTACCAACGTTCCATGTGATTCTGTCCACTACCTTATCCTCAAATCCTTTAGGGATAATTCCATTAGCAATTACCTGCTCCTTATCTACAGGGAAAGTAAATGTTTTACATGGGAACGTAGTAATCTTAGATCCTGTAGAACTAGTTTTTTGAAGAGGATTATCTTTTTGACGGATCAATTTGATAAACTGACCGATGTCTACAGAAGTACCTACACGTTTATCTTCGAAATAAGGAAGATAGTCATTAGTTCCTTGAATGTACTCTTCGTACTCCATAGTAATAGGAAGTGCCTTAGAGTCGTAAGCATCTTGTTTCATAAGGTTGATGTACCAGTCTGTATTCAAAAGACTTAAGTTACATACACGAACATCCGTTCTGAAACCTTCAACTTCTTGTACATACCAAAGTGGGAATGTATCATTATCACCACCAGTGAATATAATTGCATTAGGTTGACACGAGTTCAGTAAGTTTTTAGCAGAGTCAACTGAGAAATAACGTTTCGAACGATCGTGATCATCCCATCCCTCTGATGCCATCAGAACCGGAATACCAATGGTTAACAAGAACGCCAATACAGGTCTAGCGAAGTCATGTTTAATTATATCTTTCAGGAAGTAGGCTATTCCAGCTACTCCGAGGCCAATCCAAATGGAATAAGCATAGAATGCACC
>JAHDFW010000012.1 GCA_020627945.1 Cytophagales bacterium | reverse complement strand
GTTTAAGGTATTTAACAAGGTTGGTGAGGAGATTGAATTATCATAACCCTTTTTATTGTTAGGAAATTCTACGTTCAGCATTGCGTTACCTGCAAACCGAAAAAAAACTGAGGATTGATTGACCTTAGCAATAACCCTCTTTAAAACTCGTTTAAGTGTAAAATAAAAGCTATTTTTGCAACATAACAACGAAAGACGATTCTATTATGCTAGTTCAATTCTCAATTAAGAACTTCAGAACTTTTAAAGACAAAGCAACACTTAGTTTTATCGCTTCCAACTATGATAAAGACACAAGAGAAGATGAAAACATTTTCCAAGGCACTAATCATAACCTTAGGTTACTAAAAAGTTGTGTGATTTATGGTGCAAACGCTAGCGGTAAAAGTAAGCTCATTGAAGCATTAGTCTTTATGAAAAGATTTGTAATTACTTCATCAAAGGATAGTCAAAAGGGAGACAAAATCTCTGTCGAGCCGTTTAAGTTAAATTCCGTTTCAGAAAAAGAGCCAAGTGAATTTGAAGTGATTTTCACTCATAAAAACATTCTATACAGATATGGCTTTGAAGTAACTAACAAAATGGTTGTTTCTGAATGGTTATATTCTAAGCCCAAAACAAAAGAAATTGAATTATTTTATCGTGATTATCAAAATTTTGAAATTCACAAAAGGAGCTTTCAAAAAGGGAACACTTTAGTAAAAGAGGGACTAATCAGAGATAACGCTTTATTTTTATCAGTAGCCGCGCAGTTTAACGAAAAAACATCCGTGACAGTTATTGAATGGTTTAAAAACATTGGAACCATTTCGGGTGTAAAGGAAGATGGTTATGAAGCGTATACCATTAGCAAAGCGAAAGATGATAATTTTAAAAATAAAATTTTAGAATTATTAAAAGCCGCTGATTTGGGGATTCAAGATATTCAAGTAGAAATGTTAAACTTGGATAAGCTTCCAAATGATATGCCGAAGGAGCTAAAAGAGTTCATTATTAAAAAATCCGAAGAAGATGAAAGTGCTGAATTTCTATCTGACGTACTTACTTCTCATAAGAAGTATGACGATAATAAAAATCTAGTTGGCAAAGTAAATCTATCTTTAGATGGTGATGAATCTTTTGGAACAAGAAAGTTTTTTGCGCTAACAGGCCCAGTTTTAGACTCATTAGAAAATGGACACACTTTGGTAATTGATGAACTTGATTCTAAGCTACACCCTAACTTGGTTTGTAAAATTGTTTCGTTGTTTAATTCAAAAGAAAATAATCCTAAAAACGCTCAATTACTTTTCAATACTCACGACACGAACTTATTAAGTTCAGGATTATTCAGAAGAGACCAAGTATGGTTTACTGAAAAAAATAAATTTGGAGAAGCTAAACTTTATTCCTTAGCTGATTTCAAGTCTGAGAACGTAAGGAAAAATGACCCTTTTGAAGATAATTATATTAGAGGTAAATATGGAGCTGTTCCCTATTTAGGATATTTTGATAATCTAATTCAGCCAAACTAGATTATGAAAATGAAGGACAAAAAAGCAGACCAAATTGCTAAAAGAAAGAAGCATTTAGCAAATCTAAAAAGTAATAGAAGAAACGAACCTGTTTTAGATAGAAATGAGCCTTCAAAATTAGAAAAACCAACAATTTTAATTGTTTGTGAAGGTGAAAACACTGAACCTTCATATTTCAGACAATTCAAATTATCAACTGCAACAATCAAACCAATAGGAGAAGGTTATAATACTGTCTCTTTAGTAAATCGAGCAATACAATTATCGGAAGAAAAAGCATACGAGCAAGTATGGTGCGTATTTGACAAAGATGATTTTGACAATATCGACTTTAATAATGCTATTCAAATTGCAGAAGCTAACAATTTTGGTGTGGCTTATTCTAATCAGGCTTTTGAATATTGGGTAATACTTCATTTCAACGACCATCAAGGCGGTGGAATGAATAGAGATGATTATAACGACAAAATTAACGAACTATTAAAAGAATTCGGAACAACTTATGATGGAAAGTCTTCGAAAATAATTACCGACGAAATCTTTGATATTTTAGAAGGCGTTGATACAAAAACAAATAAATTAAGAAGAGATTTAGCAATCGAAAGAGCTAAAAGGAACTATGCCTTTTTTGACCATAAAAATTGTGCAAAAGAAGAATCTTCGACAACGGTATTTAAATTAGTTGAAGAATTGATTAAATATACATAAATCCAGCTGATAACAATGTATATAAAAATAGGCGAAACAGTAGTAGAATCAAGGTTTTCGGCTCGTGTCAAACTTTGTACTTAACCGACAGTTTAGTGCTTTGGAATCGTCTACTTTTAATATGCTAACCGTTGAAATTGAGCAAAATTTAGGAACGTTTAACCTAAACGGCACATACTATATTTTTGCTAATAACTTATTGAGCGTAAATGGGGTCATTAGGGATCAAGCTGAAAAAAAAATGGGAAATCTGAAAAACCTATTCTAATGAATATTAGGGGTGTTTTCAGATTTCCCATTTTTTTATTTACAATTAAATTATGAAAGAAATGAATTCCCAAGATATTCGGGTTGATTCATCATAAGTTAATTTAGCCCTGATTTTTCTTCTTTTTTTTAAATGGCGAATTCGTTATCTTCGCAGGAAATTTTAAACCTGTAATAATGAATTTAGATACCCGTTATTCTGAGCGGTTCCAAGATCGTCATCTAGGACCCGATGAAGGTGAAGAGAAAGCAATGTTAGATGTTATCGGCATTGATTCTGTGGATACTTTGGTGAATGAAACTATTCCAGCTAATATCCGATTAAAAAATGAATTGAATCTTCCTGCTCCACTTAGTGAACAGGAGTTTTTGCAAAAATATAAGCAGATTGCTGCCAAGAATAAAGTATTTAGAACTTACATAGGGCAAGGTTATTACAATACTTATACTCCTGGCGTAATTCTTAGAAACATCTTAGAGAATCCAGGCTGGTATACAGCTTATACTCCTTATCAAGCAGAAATCGCTCAAGGAAGATTAGAAGCACTGATCAATTTCCAAACGGTAGTGACCGAACTTACTGGAATGGAAATCGCAAATGCATCTCTACTGGATGAAGGTACAGCTGCAGGTGAAGCTATGATTATGGCTTACAACTCTAGAAAAGGACCTAAGAAAAAGAGTAACACATATTTCGTAGACGAAAAGACATTCCCACAAACAATTGATATCCTTAAAACTCGCGCAACTCCACTTGGAATTGAGTTGAAAGTTGGACCAATTGAGCAAGTTGAATTTACCGACGAAAACTTATTCGGGATTTTCTTCCAATATCCTAACTCAGATGGTAACATCAAGGATTACAAGAAATTTGTAGATAAGGCACATGAGTCTAAACTTATGGTGGCTGTTGCTACAGACTTGTTGAGTTTAACCTTGTTAACACCTCCGGGTGAATTTGGTGCTGATGTAGTAGTAGGTACTTCTCAGCGTTTTGGAGTTCCTATGCAATACGGAGGTCCACACGCAGCTTTCTTTGCAACTAAAGAAGCAAATAAGCGCTCTGTTCCTGGTCGTATTATTGGTGTATCGGTAGATGCTGATGGTAATAAGGCTTACAGAATGGCACTGCAAACGCGTGAGCAACATATTCGCCGTGAAAAAGCAACTTCTAATATTTGTACAGCTCAGGTACTATTGGCGGTTATGGCTGGTGCGTACGCTGTTTATCATGGTCCAGAAGGACTTAGAAAAATAGCTCGTCGTGTGCATGGGTTAGCACAAACTTTGGATCGAGGATTAAATGGTCTTGGTTACAAGCAAATCAATGTAACTTATTTCGATACGATTAAGATTACTCCTACTTCTAACGACGAAATGTCAAAGATTAGAAGTGCAGCGGAGGCTAAAGAAATGAACTTCCGTTATGATTCGGAGTATATCTATATTTCGCTTGATGAGACCACTACATACGAAGATGTAAAGGATATCATTAGCGTTTTTGAAGAGGCAAAAGGACTTACATACGATTATTCTTTATTAGATGGAATTTCTGAGAAAGTGAGTTTGGATTGGGATAGTCGTTTTGTTCGATCTTCA
Source organism: Cytophagales bacterium (assembly GCA_020627945.1). GTDB lineage: Bacteria > Bacteroidota > Bacteroidia > Cytophagales > JAHDFW01 > JAHDFW01. Next base: position 36,371 of record JAHDFW010000012.1, on the reverse strand, counting down.
GAATACTTAACGCACCCAGCATTTAACTCTTATCACTCTGAGCATGAAATGCTACGTTATCTAAAGAGATTGGAGAATAAGGATTTATCCATGGTTCATTCTATGATTTCATTAGGCTCATGTACCATGAAATTGAATGCCACTACTGAGATGATTCCAGTTACTTGGCCAGAATTTGCAAACCTTCATCCTTTCTGTCCTATGAATCAAGCAGAAGGATATAAGGAAATGATTGATGAGCTTGATCAATGGCTTTCTGAAATCACAGGATTTGCAAAAGTTTCTTTCCAACCAAACTCAGGAGCACAAGGAGAATATGCAGGACTTATGGTGATTAGAGCTTACCATGAAGATCGCGGTGAAGGACACAGAGATGTGTGTATTATCCCAACTTCTGCACATGGAACTAACCCAGCTTCTGCGGTAATGGCAGGTATGAAAGTTGTATTAGTTGCTTGCGATGATCAAGGAAATATTGACGTTGCAGATCTAAAAGCCAAAGCAGAAGAGCATAAAGATAATCTTTCTGCACTGATGGTGACTTATCCATCTACGCACGGAGTATTTGAAGAGTCAATCATTGAAATTTGTGATACAATTCACCAAAACGGTGGAATGGTTTACATGGATGGAGCAAATATGAATGCTCAAGTTGGGCTTACGAGTCCAGCGAATATTGGAGCAGATGTTTGTCACCTTAACTTGCATAAAACATTCTGTATTCCTCATGGAGGAGGAGGACCAGGAGTTGGACCAATTGGTGTTAATGAAAAACTAAGACCTTTCTTGCCAGGAAACGTAAACTTTGAAGGATCAGGAGAGGAGAAAGCGATTTCTGGAATTTCTTCCGCTTTGTACGGAAGTGCTAATATTCTAACTATCTCGTACGCTTATGTAGCGATGATGGGGAATGAAATTAAGAGAGCAACTGAAACGGCAATTCTTAACGCGAACTATATCAAGAGTCGTTTGGAGAAATACTATCCGATTCTATATGTAGGAAGTAAAGGTCGTGTAGCACACGAAATGATCGTGGATTTCAGACAGTTCAAACATTCATTGGGTGTAGAAGTAGAGGATGTTGCAAAACGTTTGATGGATTATGGTTTCCATGCTCCTACCGTTTCTTTCCCAGTTGCAGGGACAATGATGATTGAGCCAACCGAAAGTGAGACTAAGGCTGAATTAGATCGCTTTATTGATGCATTAGTTTCTATTAAGTCCGAAATAGATGAGATTGCTTCTGGTAAGGCAGACAAGGATGATAATGTACTGAAAAATGCACCTCACACTGTGAAGTCTGTGGTAAGTGATTCTTGGAGTCGTCCGTATTCTAGAGAGAAAGCTGCCTATCCTTTGGATTGGGTAAGAGACAATAAATTCTGGCCAAGCGTAGCAAGAGTGGATAATGCTTACGGAGATCGTAACCTTTTCTGTTCTTGTATTCCGGTTGAAGAATTTAAGGAAGAAATAGCATAATTGATGGTAATTAAGGAGTAGCCCAATACTATGGGCTACTTTGTTTTTAATTTTAATTCTTTTTAATTATAATTGATTATGGAAGTTTTTCGGTTAGACAAATCTGCTCATCAACCCAAGGTAGTATTGGACCCGGAAAGCGGAAATATTTTATTTGAGGGGAATCTGGTAGCACAAAATATTAGGAACTTTTTTGATCCTATTTTTGATTGGTGTCACCGGTATTTTAAAGCAGGTGCGGAGACCGCAAATGTAGAGGTTAGAATGCCACATTATAATACAGCTGCTTCTAAAATGATTGTTCAGATGTTTTGTTTACTGAAGAATTATGAAGAAGATGGAGCAAAGATAAATGTGGATTGGTTTTATGTGGATGAAGACGAGGATATGGTTGAGTTGGCACATGAAACTGAAGAAGTCTCAGGACTCAAATTTAATTTTCACTCCATGTAAGGAAAAGTAAGCTAAAATTTGTTGAGTAAAAGTAGTTACTCACGGTGAAAAGAAATATATGAAGAAGATTGAGATTAAAAAGACACTTCACCAACCACATGTTGTATTAGACCCATCGGATGGTACAATGCTCTTTGAAGGAAAGTCAATTGTGCCGAACGCCACAGAATTTTTTGGTAACATTTTAGATTGGATTAGAGAGTACACAAGTACAGTATCTCAACCAAAAATCACAGTGGATTTTAAGCTGGAGTACTTCAATACGGCATCATCCAAAATGATTTTACAACTGTTATTACTTCTCAAAGAAGCAGAACGTAATGGTACAGAAATATTGTTTAATTGGCATTATTATGAAGATGACGACGACATGATGGATATTGCGGAAGAAGCAGAAATGTTGTCTGAATTAAAGATAAATTATGTGGTAATGGAATAGAAATTGTTTCATATTCGCATATTCAAATAACCAATAGTCTAAGGAGAGCCACTAAATGAGAGCATTAAAAGTAGTTGCGGGAATATTCCTAGTCACAATAGTCGGAACCTCGTTTGTATTACAACAACCTACCGCTCAGGATTATTATAAAAACGGTAAACAGTTTTTAGCTGAAGATAAATACGTTGAAGCAGTAGAGCAATTCACTTATGCCATTGCCGAAAAACCTAATTATAAAGAAGCATATTATGAAAGAGGTGTATCGAAAGAAAAGCTTATGAAGTCCGTGGGCTATTCTAATTCGGAACACTGTCAGGATTATGCTCAAGCTTTGAACCTTGGAGAAACCAAATCCATGGCAAAGTTGAAATCCGGGTGCTTAAACGAATGCTACGATCTTTCAAATGCATTTTATCAACCTGAGCTAGTATTCTGCGTTGATTTTAGCAACAAACTTCTTACAGATTTACCAGATGATGCTTATAACAAGTTGATTTATCTGAACAAGATGAACATGTTCAACAATAGATTGACTGATATTCCACCAGGTTTTATAGATTTTAATCTTTTATTATCGTTAGACCTAAGTTCTAATAGCCTCACCAAGGTGAATAACATGGTTGGAGCTATGAAGTATTTAGAGGAGTTGAAACTAAATAAAAATTACATCAAGGAAGTTAGTTTTGGTTTAGGAAGTTTGAAGTTCCTTAAAAAATTGCATTTAAAAAGTAATAAGCTAACAAGCTTTCCTGATCCTATTATGAAATTGGAAAAGATCGAATATCTGGACTTGTCCAATAATAAAATTACAGCGTTACCTGAAAATATCGGAGATTTATCAACTCTAAAAACGTTAAACCTTCGTGGTAATGCTATTGAAAAGAAGGAGCAAAAGAGAATTCAAAAGGCATTGCCCAATTGTACGATCTATTTCTCGGAAGGTTAATTAATTCGATTAACACAAATCAAATTACTTATGAGTGAAGCAGTAAACTCTTCTAAGGCACCCAAGCCAGTAGGGCTATATCCACATGCCCGTAAAGTGGGAAACCTCTTGTTTTTATCAGGCGTTGGGCCAAGAATAGCAGGATCGGATTCTTCTGATTCTGCCGTACCAGGTTTGAAACTGGATAAAAATGGGAACTATATAGAGTTTGATTTTGAAGCGCAATGTCGTTCTGTATTTGATAATGTTCGGGCCGTTTTGGAATCTTCTGGTGCAAAGTGGGAAGACTTAGTAGATGTTACTGTGTTTCTAACCAACATGAAAAGAGATTTTCATACCTACAACAAGATTTACGCCGAGTACTTTAAGGATAATCAACCATGTAGAACGACATGTGAGATTAGTTCACTACCTACTCCAATTGCGATTGAATTAAAGTGTATTGCAGCGTTACCTGAGTAATAATTTTGGAGGCGGTTGTTAGTGATTTTTCGCCATTATTATTCGGTATCCAGTCATTTATTCTCCTGTTTGGATTTTTCTTAATTGGTTTTGTTAAAGGGGTAGTTTTTGGTGATCCATTTCGAACAGGATTTATACACTTTGTAGGTTCTTTTAAGTTGTACTTTGGTCTTTGGGTACCAGATAAAAACTTGAGTTTGCCCTTAAGGTTTCTACAAATCATATCTGGATTTACATGGGAATGCATTCAGAACATTATAGGTTTTTGGGTGAGTATTATTACCCTAATTGGGTTAGATGTTAGATCCATAGAACTAGTTAATGGCATTGTTCTAATTCGCCTCTCACATAGGTTTGGAGCATTTGCACTAGGTCGTTTCATAATAGGCGATAACTCGATCGAACCTGATCCGAGAAACTTATTATTTCAACATGAATACGGGCACGTTTTGCAGAGTCGTGTAAGCGGGCCACTATATTTATTCAAATATGGAATCCCAAGTTTGATCAGCGCTTATCGTAATCAACTGTTACATAGTTCATCATGGGTAGAACAGGATGCGAATAGAAGAGCAAAAAACTATTGGGATACTTACGTTGCTGATGAAGTTTGGAGTTATAGAGCAAACCCAATTATTGATGGTTCGAGGATTGTAAACCCTAAGTGGTGGGAATTTGTGTTATTTGTGATAGTCTTTTTTGGGCTAGTAAGTTTGCCTGTTGCTCTTTTATATCTCTCAATTATCTTAAATTAAATAACAGTTTAAAACTTCATCTCCAACTGCCCTAAAAACGAATCATTATCATCTTGTGAATCATCATCAAAATTGGAGATTTGTAGCCCGATTAGTCTTACTCCGTTTTCAAGGTTAGGAACAAGTTCTAATAAGTTAAAACTTTCTGCTTTGATTTGCTCGGCATTATAATTTGAAGTCAAAGTATTGCTTCTGGTGATTTGTTGGAAATCAGCATATTTGATTTTCAGGGTTAAGGTTTTTCCACTTTTCCCAGACTGCTCTAATCGTTTTAATAGGACTTCAATAATTGCTTCAATCTTTTCTAAAATAGCTTCTTTGCTAGTAAGATCAAGATTGTATGTTCTTTCGGCACCCAGTGATTTTCGAATCCGATGTGGATTAACGGGACGATTATCAATTCCGCGGGCCATATTGTAATAGAATGATCCAGCTTTCCCAAACCAACGAACCAAGGTGCTTCTATTATACCCTTTAAGATCCTTGCCGTTAAAAATGTCGCGGTCATGCATCTTTTTGGTGGTAACCTTTCCTATTCCGAAGAACTTTTCGATTGGGAGCTGTTCAATAAATTGAGTTGCAATTCCAGGTGTGATTATATACATACCATCTGGCTTTTTTACATCCGAAGCAATTTTCGCTAAAAACTTATTAAAAGAAACCCCTGCGGAAGCAGTGAGGTTAAGTCGCTCCTTAATTTTTCCCCGTATTTCCTCCGCTATATCCATCGCGTAAACCAATTCTGATTTGTTCGAAGTTACATCTAGGTACGCTTCATCTAATGCTAAGGGTTCAATCAAATCTGTATATTCATGGAAGATAGCTCTAATTTCTTGTGAAACTTCTTTGTAAACATCAAACCGAGGAGGGACGAAAGTGATATGAGGACATCTTTTTGCGGCTAACATAGAAGGCATGGCCGAACGCACTCCATATTCCCGTGCTTCGTAACTTGCAGCTGCTACAACTCCTCGCTCACGAGAACCACCAACTGCAACAGGTTTCCCTTGTAGTTCTGGATTGTCACGTTGTTCTACGGAAGCATAAAATGCATCCATATCCACGTGTATTATTTTACGAATTGTAGTTTCCAACAGAACCACAAGTTAAGGTTTTAGGTTGAAACCTCGGTGTTATAAAAGGTATTCGTAGCTCTTCACAGGGAGAGTTTTAATACATCCTTTTAGCAGGCTTAGGATTCTTTAGGTCCAAATCGAAAACGTGCAGTGGCTCTGTTCTTTCTCCAGTTCCGTTTTTGTTTTCATCCAATCGAGCATATATGTACATGTGATCAATCTGCCGATCATATTGAGATCGTTCTACAGAATATTGATCAGGAATCAATTGAGCAGTTTGCTTACCATCCATGTTGAATAATAGCATTTTTCTCAAATCAAGATGGTTTAAAATAGTGTCGTTGTTGGAGTCTTCATTGTACAGAGTAATCATGTAGTAATCTCTGGTGACAGCTTGACCGTTGATGGTATCTTCAACGTCTGTTGGGTAGTATATTGTCTTAACGAGGACAGGTTTATCGAAAAGATTATTTCGCTCGTTGGTGGTTACGTTGTAATGCCCAACATTGTGCATACTATAGCCATAAGCAGCCTCAATTCCTGGCATAAAATGATAGTGCCAAACATTCAAAGAGTCGTCTTGATGATACGTTTCATGGAAATAAGTGCCTTGCATGTAGGTCTGTTTCCCATCCTTGGTATATTTCTGTTTGTAAATCGGAATTAAACGATGTTCACCATTTCCTACAAGGATTACTTTTTTAGGGCTGGTTGGGAGTTTACCGTATTTCTTCTCTAACTCATCTTCACTTTCCTCATCATCTTCGTTGAGCACAACCTCATCGACCTTGGTGTATTTTTTATTGTTGGAGCAAGAACAGCCAGAGAAGCGTGCTCCTCCTAGAATTATTGCGATATAGAAACAAACTCTAAGCAAAATTTATTCTTCGACCCAATCAAGAGTGTTTAACATATGTGCTATATCAACTTTTATGAATTCAATTACGGGAGCAAGTGAATCATTTTTTGTTGCTGTTTTGAAATACAACGCACCTCTTAAGAAGTTTTGAGTGGAGTCTGTAGCGTAAAATTGAAATTGACTAGGAACTTCACCAGTTAATTCAAAAATGTACGAGCTAATTCCATTTTTGTTCATGATTTCCTGTTCTTCAATAGAGTAGGCTTTAATGTTATGCTGACTAGTAAGTTTTCTTGCATCACTAGTGATTTCGTTAAGCATGTCCTCCTTCAATTTGTTCTTTTTGTCATCTGCTTCAAGAACTTTGTAGGTTAACTGCACATCTGCTCCTAAACTTGGATAATGAATATCAATCCAATGTGGTTCAGAATGTCTGGATTGATGTGGACTTACAGTTGCATATACTGAATGTTGAAATGTATATGGATGCTTTTCCTGTAGTTGTACGTATTGGTGATCGGGTAATTCAATTTTGTGATATCCAGTTGGTTTAGGAACAAAAATCGTTTCGCACGAGGTTGCGAAAATGGACAGAATAACTAAACCTATTACCAAACGGTAAGAGACGCTTGATCTTTTATTGGATATGTTGGTTAAATTATGCTGCATCGTTTGTTAATTCCTTTTCTACCGTCTCCACTTTAATTCGTTTTACACGCTTTGTAGTAACGGCCTGAACCGTAAATTTATAATTTTGAAAACCAATTTGGTCACCAACAATAGGGATTTTTGAAAAAAGTTCTAACATTAGGCCTCCCAAAGATTCACTTTCCCCTTTTACCTCATCAAAATATTCGTTTTCAAGATCCAGAATTTTACATAAATCATGGATTAAGGTCTTGCCCTCAAATACAAACGATTTTTCATCAATTTGAGTATAATTTATACCCTCATCGTCGAATTCATCATTGATTTCACCAACAATTTCTTCGATTACATCCTCCAATGTTACAATTCCTGATGTTCCTCCGTATTCGTCAACCACAATGGCCATATGCATCCGCATTTGCTGAAAATCCTTAAGAAGATCATCAATCATTTTACTTTCTGGGATAAAGAATGCGTCACGGATTAACTCTTGCCAGTTGAAATGTTCATCATTCCCAACATGTGCTAGAAGGTCTTTGATGTACAGCAAACCTTTAATGTTGTCCACGGTCTCTTCATAAACAGGATATCGAGAGTATCCAAGTTTATTGATTCGGTCCATCAATTCATGAAAATCCATCTCAATATCAAATGCTGAAACATCTATACGAGAGCACATGATTTGTTTCGCACTGATTTGTCCGAAGTTTACAATTCCTTTAAGGATATCTTTTTCCTCTTTGGAGATGTTTTCTTCGGTGGTAATATCGATGGCTTTTGTTAATTCCTTCTTAGAAAACGTCTGTCCTTTTTTATCGAAACTGTTTTCAACGAGGTTCGTAAACGTAATCAAAAACCATGAAAAGGGCTTAAAGATGATGTTGAATATCGTAAGAAAAGCTGATACTCTTTTTGCGAAAATCAAATTGTTCTGATTGGCATATACTTTAGGCAAAACTTCACCAAAGAATACGATGATAAAAGTTGTTGTAAACGTGATAGCCGCAACTATGAAACCTGTTTGCGAATCTTCCGAGCCAAATAGCATAAACGTGGTATAAGACATCAAGGTCACAATACCAATGTTGATGAGATTGTTTAGAATCAGAATTGTTGCAAGGAGCCTTTTAGGTTGGTTGAGAAGTGTTAATACACGCGTATATTTCCCCTCTTCTTTTTCAATGTCTGATTTGTTTAGGGAAAAGTATGCCACTTCTGAACCTGAAACCAGGGCCGAAAGAAACAACAATACCAAAATGGCGATTATGTACGGAATTAGGAGCGGCTTATTGCTTGCTTGCAGCAATAAACCGTAAATGACCGAAGGATCTGGATCTATGTTTGTCAAAGTTCGTTAACTTTAGTTAATATATTAGAACGGAAGATCGTCTGGTTCCATTCCTTCTCCAATCGAACTTGCTTCTTGTGGAGCTTGAGTGGTAGATGATGATTGGGAAGGTGCATAACTAGAACCTCCTCCTTCTTCGCGTTTTCCTCCAAGCATAGTCATGTTTTGACCTACTATTTCGGTTGTGTATCTTTTATTACCGTCTTTATCATCCCAAGAACGCGTTTGAAGTTTTCCTTCAACGTAGATCGTATTTCCTTTTGCAAGATAACGTTCAGCAATTTCTGCAAGACCTCTCCAAAGCACAATGTTATGCCATTCAGTTTTGTCTTGACGGTTGCCTTCTCTATCTTTAAATGATTCGGACGTAGCAAGAGAAAATGTAGCTACTTTTACGCCACTCTCCAACGTTCTTATTTCAGGATCGCGTCCCAAATTGCCCACAAGTATCACTTTGTTTACTCCAGCCATAATTTTTTACAGTTAGTTAATATAAAGTTAAGAAAAAATATTTTTTTCCAAGTAATTATTTATCAAAATTGATTTAGGTAATTGTTCTATCTCAGAAAGGCTAAATGCCTCTACTCCAAAGGTCTCTGAGGAGAGTTTGTCTGAGAGTTCGACTTTTATAAAGCGAGAGAACAAGTTTTGGTGACTAAGCACATGCTTACCCGCCACATAATCGTCCTTTACTTTGAAAGATTCTGTTTTAAGTTCTTTTTGTAATTCTTCAATTATCCATTCGGTACTTTTTTCTTCGGTAGATTCTATAAGAGCAAACTCGTATAAGCCTGTCCAGATGTCCTTTCCAGTACGTGGACGGAGATAAAATTTGTCCTTATGTTCAAATACTATATAATTGAAGAATCGGTTTCTTTTTTTAATCTTTTTATCCTTTCGTGGTAGCTGATCAATTTTATTGTGTCTTAATGCATAACAATATTGAGCAATTGGGCATGTCTCACATTTAGGACTTTTTGGAACGCATTGCATAGCTCCAAACTCCATCATCCCTTGGTTGTAACTTTGGGCATTTTCTTCCTCAACTACTAATTCATTTGCTAGTTGATTGATTTTTTTAAGAGTACTTCCTTTGGAAACATCTTCAGTGATTCCGAAAACACGAGAAAGTACACGAATTACATTGCCATCTACGGGAGCAACTTTCTCATTAAACGCAAAAGAAGCAATTGCAGCAGCGGTGTAACTACCAACGCCCTTTAGTTTGAGCAAGCTTTCATATGTATTTGGAAACTCGCCGTTAAGCTCATTAGCTACATATTTGGCAGCTGCATGCAAATTGCGGGCTCTAGAATAGTATCCTAATCCCTGCCAAAGACGTAAAACATTGGATTCCTCGTCATTTGCTAGCTCTATGACCGTGGAGTACGCTTCTACGAACTTCTCGTAATAAGGCATGCCCTGATTTACTCTGGTTTGTTGAAGAATTATTTCAGACAACCAGATTTTGAAAGGATCTTTGGTTTCACGCCATGGTAAATCACGTTTATTAGCTTCGTACCAATCAACAATGATTTTGGAGAAGTCTTTTTTGTGAATATTCTGGGGTTCGTCGTCCAACGTGTTTGATTCTTTTGATCGAATTAAGCCTTTTTACCGTCCGCGTAATCCTGAAGGTAGCTATACTTTTCAGTTAGCGTTCCTTCTAGGGTAGTGATAGCAGCATCTCCAATCATGTTGTGAGGATCTTCTCCTAATAAATTCGGAAGAACATTGTCGATTAACTCTCTTCCAAAATCTCTTGAAGCATCGCGTGGAAGTTCACAAGGTAAGTTGTCAACCGCCATTACTGTGATATGATTAGGGTTAGAAAATGGCTCTACAAGTTCTGCAGTTCCACGAACAAAATCGTAATTAGGCTCTGGTATTGTAGCAGGTCTTTGTGTTGTTCCAACTGACCCGTCAATGTCCATAGTAATATCGGCAACTACATTAATTTTAAAGTCACTTGCACCAGCTTCCTCTTTAGAGAATAATTTTGGTGCATGGTGATCCCAAAACGCACCAGCAACTAGCATGTCACTAATCTGACTGAACCTTTTAAAATTAGACTCATATCCAGAAGGGTCTGAATAGAACTCTTTCTTATCAAAATCGGCACCGTCTTTACGTTTGTTATAATCTTGCACTCCGATCTGACAATATACCGCTTCATCGAAAGACTCGTTTAAGTATTCTTCAACACTTACTTTACGGATTCCCATTCCATCAAGTACTTCCATAGCACCTTTGCTCACTCTTCCCCCTCCAGTAAGAACAATCTTAATGTTAGGTAGTTTAACTTTTGCATATTCACCTTGCATTTCTTCCATGTCGAAACACTCATTTGCAGGTTTTAGGTGAAATAAATCATGCTTTTTACCATAGGTAAGTACTCCGTTGTATGCTCCAACTATACCAGCATAGCGACCAAATGCAATCACACGGCTTCCTCTTGGATTTACAAGGTTTTCCCAATCAACCAGACGAATATTCTTATCTAAGACTGTTCTTAGTAACTTTTGATTATATGGCTGTTCTTTAGTTGTGTGAGAAAAGAAGAAATATGTTTTGTTTGGAATCAACATTTCCAAAGGAACTTCTTTTACACCAACAAGAATATCACAGTCGTTTAAGTCTTCCTGCATGGTAAGACCTAAGTCTGAGTATTCGCTATCTTTATAAGTACGAATTTGACTTGGTTGAACCACAAGATTTGCATTAGAAAATTTCTCTTGTACTTCTACACACTCTAAAGGAGTAAGTGGAACACGCTTATCTGGAGGAACTTTACCTTCTCGGATTACACCAATTTTAAACTCAGCCATTGTTCTATTCTTTTGGGTTTTTCAATTTGGCTGCAAAGGTATTTAAAAAAACTGAATACGAATAAGAATCTTAATTCCTATGTAAATAAGAACAAGAGTTGTCAAGGATCAATTGTATCAGCAGGAATTATGCGTTAACGCAATTTTTTTGATGTCTGATAGTAGCAGGAGCAATACCAAAGTTAGAATTCACCTTGTGTTTGATACCCATTTCAAAAAGGCCAACTTTTATTAATGCCTGATGATGAATGCTATGTTCTAGGCAGTAGGCTAACTCACGGAATACGGTGGTTTCAACGCTTACGCAAACGCCATTATCCTCACAGTAGTCACCAGCTAGATTGATACGACTATCATTTAATTCACAGATTTGCTCACAAAGTGTGGCAATGGTTTCCAATGCCATATTTGGCATAGTTTCTAGATTTAGGTCACGTTTACGATTGTCGTAACTAATTGTTTGGTCCGAATTACAAACTAAACAGCTATAGAACTCTAAAATGTGTCTTGTATGTTGACCAATAGTGGAATTTGAAAGGGACTCAACAGCTGTATTGTATTGTTCCTTATTGAGAGTATTTAGCAACTCTTCTATTTGTTTTAGATTTTGAATACAATAGGCCTTCAGTGGTTCCATACTTTCTTTTACACTCCTTAATTTTCGAATTTAATACAAAAACCTGAAAATATAGTTCAACCTTGGTATAATTTCAGGTTTGTTTAACCATCAGGAGTAACCAAAGTTGGTTTAAAATAGTTCTGTTTATCAACTAAATTTTCGAATTTTCTTCAAGATTAGCTCGAAATCAGAGGGGTATTCGGTGTCTAATTCGATTAGTTTTCCTGCTTGATTTTCGAAAGCTAGTTGTTTAGAATGAAGCATTACACGTCTGCTAAGTGGTCTTTCTTCGACATCTGATTTCCCTCTATAGTTTCTTTTTAGGTCGGAGAGAAATAAAGGATCACCTCCGTATGTGCCATCATGAATTATTGGTGCATCACCACTTCCAAGATGAATTCTAATTTGATGTTTTTTACCCGTTAAGATTTTACATTCTAAAAGAGAATGTTTAGGAAACACTTCAAGCGTTTTTACAATGGTAGCAGAATATTTACCAGCAGGATCGATTCTTACTTTACCGCTATTGGTTACTAATAGTGGAGCTTCAATAAGCATTTCTTGAAATTGATGAGTACCCCAAACAATGGTGTGATAAACCTTATGTACTTCATGTTTTTCAAGAAGAATTGAGAAATGTCTATAAGCCTGCTCATTTTTAGCAATTACTAATAGGCCAGATGTTTCCTTATCTAATCTATGATTTACGATTGCTCCAGGAAAATATTCTTTGGCTAGATCAGAAATGTTAATGTTATCAAAGCGATCTTGTAGTGTGCTGATAAATGGTGGTTTATCAATTATGATGTATTCATCATCCTCGAAGACAATTGCTTCGTGAAATTTAAACTTTAGCTTCTTTTTCAAGATAAATGTGGCAGATTAAATGTGAATTTAGTTCCATTATCAAGACTACTTTCTACGGAAATAGAAGTGTCATGTGATTCTATTATGTGTTTAACGATAGAGAGTCCTAAACCAGTCCCACCTGATTCTCGACTTCTGTGTTTATCGACTCTGTAGAAACGCTCAAAAATTCTTGGTAATTTATCCTCAGAGATTCCTGGGCCATCATCTGCAATAGAAACTTTTACATGTTCTTCATGCTCCTCAATGTCCACAGTAATTTGCCCTTGTTCATTACCATATTTGATTGCGTTATCAATTAGGTTGGTTAAGACCTGTCTAATTCTTTCAGGATCTCCATACGTTTCTACTGGATTTTCCTTGGTTTCGGATAGAACCAGTTTCATTTCTTTTTTATGGGCTTTAGCTTCCAATTGTTCAAAGATGTCTACAGTCATTCTTTGCAGATCAAAATATTCTTGTTGCATTGTAATTTGACCTGCTTCTAATTGAGAAATTGTAATTAAATCCTGAACTAACACAGACAATGCATCTAAACTTTTAGAAGCTTTCTTGAGAAACTTTTTCCGTACGTCTTTATCCTTGAGTGCACCATCAATTAGGGTGTGGATAAATCCTTGAGCCGAGAAAATAGGGGTTTTAAGTTCGTGAGAAACATTGGCTAAAAACTCCCTTCTGTACTCTTCCATTTTCTTAAGATCATCAATCTCTTTCTGTTTGGTAAAAGCAAGATCAAAGATTTCACGATTCAGTTTTTTAATGGGATTAGTTTGTGAGCCTAATGGTTTTCTTACATGCACCTTTTCATTCTTGCGCATTTTATCCAGAGCAGAGTATAAGTCATTTATTTCTTTGAAAATTAGAAATTCAAAAGTGAGATAAATGAAGATAAAGGATGCACCGAAAGAAATACCAAAAGTAACGATCCTGGCAGTTAGTGTAGAACCATCGGTAATGTATAAGAAACTAGTTGTTAGTATGGAAATGGCACTAGCTAATACGATGGCGAAAATTTTCGAATTGAAATTCATCGTTTGTTTTTAGTCTACAAGTTTATACCCAACTCCTTTGATGGTTTTGATGTAATCGCTACCTATTTTTTCTCTTAATTTTCGAATATGCACATCAACTGTTCTGGCCAGTACATAAGTATCTTCTTCCCATACAGCCCCAAGAATTTTTTCTCTGCTATAAACTTTGTTAGGATTTTTAGCTAGTAAGTATAGAATTTCGAATTCTTTTTTTGGCAACGTATGTGATTGATCGTGTATCGAAATGGTGTAGCTTGATCTATCTATTTCAAGGCCATGAACCTTAATTACATTTTGGTTGGTTTCTGGAAAAATTTTGCTGTTGAATACAGATTTAATTCTGCTTATCAGTGCCCTCATTTTTACAGGCTTGATCAAATAATCATTTCCACCTGCTTCCCAAGCTGCCACTTCTGTAAATTCTTCCGAGCGTGCAGTGAGAAAGATGATGTATGGTTCGTTGTTGGTGTCTGATTCTCGAATTTGCTTGCATGCTTCAATGCCGTCCATATTTGGCATCATCACATCCATAATAATTATGCTAGGTGCAAACTCTTTGTTGATTTCAATAGCTTGTGAACCGTCGCTGGCCGCTTTTACTTGGTAACCTTCTTTTTTAAGATTGTACTCCAGTATTTCCAGAATACTTGGTTCATCATCAACGATTAGAATTTTAGACATATACTATTTTCGTTTATACAAAAATCTATTAATCAAGCAACTCGGCTAGTTTGCGTTCTAGTTGAGCACCTCTTAAATTTCGAGCTATAATTTTCCCATCTTTATCTAATAAGAACGTTTGTGGAATACTGGATACTCCATAACGTTTTGCCGGTCTTGCGCTCCAACCTTTTAAGTCCGAAACATGATAAGGCCAAACCAATTTATCTTTTTCAATAGCCTGTTTCCAACGATTTGCAGTCTTGTCCAAGGACACACTAAATACTGTGAAACCTTTGTCTTTATATTTGTGATAAGCCTTAACAACATTGGGATTTTCTCTTCTACAAGGTCCACACCACGAAGCCCAAAAGTCTAAAAGAACTACTTTACCTCGAGTAGAAGAAAGTCTGACTTTTTCTCCATCTACATTTTCTTCGATAATCTCTGGGGCCAAATCGCCAATTTCCAAAGGAGTAGGAGGTAATGTTTTTACTAGATTGATTTGATAATATGATTTTGGATATTGAGCAGCATATTTCTTACCCAGTCTAGAAGCAGATTTAGCATCCGCTACGCCAATATTTCTAACAAACCCAATAAACAATACTTCACGGGCGTTTGAACCTTCTGGTTGTCCTTCTATAATTTTTAGAGCATTTTCAACTGATTGTACTCGTTGCTGTGACATGAATTTTTGAACATATGTTCCTACCAATCCTACCACCATATCTCCACGATGCATTTCTGGGTCACTTACTTCTGGCAATGTGAAAAAGTCCTCCTGTTTTAGATTATCGACTTTAAGATAGAATTTGGCGATTTTAGCAACGAATGACTTTGGATTGCCATCAATAATACTTTGATAAACATTAACTCTTTCTCCAATTAGTGAATCATACTCAGTTTTGACTTCATTGCTTAGTTTTTGAGCCATTTCCAAGTTGTTTCGGGATTGGAAACCTCTTGCTTTATTGGCTTTTACTTGTAAAACCTGAATTTCGGTACTGTAATTTTGATTGAAATCATCAAATCTTTTGAAGAGTTCCCATTCCGTTGAGCCAGTGACTTTGGATTTGTTAAGGTTACCCTTCTCAGAAGCAATTTCCATAGATTCTGAACCTAGAATAAGCAACAAAACATTTTTAGGATTAAAACCTATACGGTAAAATCCACGCGGAAACTCCCCTTTAAAACTGTAAGCACCCTTTTTAATAGTACAGGAGTCCATTTTCTGAGATTCTGTACCAAGCATATCGAACAAGTAAATTTGCTCGCCGTCTTTTTCATTTGTTCCAAGCACCCCTTTTACTTTTACCGTTTTTGCGTTGACATTTAACACAATTAAACCGCAAAGCAGCACTAATAAAGTTTTAGATAATCTTTTCATCGTCACTACAGCTTGTCTGATTTTTATAGTTGTAAATATACTAGAAAATTGAGGATTTGTAAGATAGATTGAAGCAAGAGTAAAGAGCAAGAGTTTCGAGGAGATTAATAATTAACCTCAATATCGAAACTCTTGCTTCTTATTTTTTTCCGAGGGAGGATATTATTTCACTAAATTAAGGTCTCCTTTCAAGCCTGAATATTGATCTAAATCTATCTCTACGGCTCCGATGAACATGTCTGCTTCAACCTTTACAGGTATTTTGTTTACATCGTCACTTACCCAAACTCTCAATGAGTTTTCTCCGTCGAAGAAGCTGTTTTCTGGCATGATTGGAGTCAATTTTAGTACATTAATTTTTCCAAGTCTATTACGTACAACTCCTTTACCACGATAGACTAGTTTTAATTCGTAAGATTCTTCCTCTAAAAAACCTGGTACCGTAAGAGTATCACCAGAATTTAGTTTTGAGAAATCAACCGTTCTAAGGAAGTAATACCCACTAATCATATCTTGAGCATTATCAGGGACGTTATATTTCTTGTCAATCTTACGTTTTTTGTCAACTACACGTACATTGTTTGCTTGATGGTCGTAAAAAACCTCCTCGTCTTTTCGATAGTTGTTTTCCTCAATATGTCTATAGAATTTTTGGGAAACAAAAGCAGAAGTGTCTATATAAGATCTCCACAAGTCATTTACTCTCATGAAGTATTTAAAACTACCTACAGTTCTACCCTTCGTATCTATTTTATAACAGATTCTATCATTTATCCGATAGAGTTTGTTGGATACTTCCATGGTGCCTTTACCAGCAGTTATAAAACCATAATGGACTCTGTATTCCAGAAATTCTCCTTTATTAAAAGAGTTATTTGGAATGCTTCGGTAGGGTTGCTCACTAACAAACGATAACGATACCAACCCACTGATCAATATTATTAATGCGCGTTTCATATCTTCAATTTTACAAAATGCGTACCAAAATTAATGGAATTAAAATTTAAACATCGAAAAACCGCTTTAAGTTTTCGATAAATATGGATTAAAACGCTACTTTTGGGCGTTTAAAATTTGAGATGTTTAACACACTAAAAATATAAATATGAGCTTATTAGTAGTTGGTTCCGTAGCGTTTGATGCCATTGAAACTCCATTTGGTAAAACTGATAAAATAATTGGTGGTGCGGCTACCTTTATTTCAATTTGTTCGGCGTATTTCACAGGTCGTTCAAATCTTGTAGCTGTTGTTGGAGGAGATTTCCCTAAAGATGACATCAAGTTGATGGAAAAACATGGGGTGAATACTGAAGGATTACAGATTAAGGAAGATGAAAAATCATTCTTCTGGTCTGGTAAATATCACAATGACATGAACTCTAGAGATACTTTGGTTACTGAACTAAATGTATTAGAAAACTTTGACCCAGTTGTGCCAGAAAGCTATCAAGATTGTGAGTACCTGATGTTAGGGAACCTAGCTCCTCAAGTGCAGAGGTTAGTTATTGAAAGAATGAATAAGCGTCCGAAACTTGTCGTGATGGATACTATGAATTTCTGGATGGACATTGCCATGGAAGAGCTTGTGAAAACAATCGCAATGGTTGATGTTCTAACTATTAATGATGAGGAAGCTCGTCAACTTTCTGGAGAGTATTCTTTGGTTAAAGCTGCTGCTAAAATTCGCGAGATGGGTCCAAAATATCTTATCATAAAGAAAGGAGAGCACGGAGCATTATTATTCCACGAAGAGGAAGTATTCTTCTGTCCAGCATTACCATTGGAGGAAGTATTTGATCCGACTGGAGCTGGAGATACTTTTGCGGGTGGATTTATAGGATATTTAGCAAAGCATGATGATGTTTCATTTGAAAGTATGAAACGTGCAGTTGTTTATGGTTCAGCAATGGCGTCTTTCTGTGTTGAGAGATTTGGTACTGAAAGATTAATTGATTTGTCTGATTCGGAAATTAGCGAAAGAGTACAGAGATTCGTAAATCTTGCCACTTTTACAATCTAAGTAGGGTCGAAGCTTTAGATAGTGTTGTATATTTGATGTAAGATCAATCAAGAGAAAATGAAAGTATTCAAAATATCATGTGTGGTGGCAATGCTGATTTTTGCTGCATCACTTGGACTTAAGGCTCAAAATTACGGAACTGGTATTGGTGTTAGAACTGGTGCTTCAACTGGAGTGACATTTAAGCAATTTATTAGCAGTTACGGTGCGATTGAAGCGATTGCTGCGCGTCGTTGGAGTGGCTGGAATTTTACAGGTTTGTATGAGTACCACCAAAGATTATATAAATCAAGAAGAGGAGGAAGAGGAGGATTTGATTCTCAACGTCTTCATTGGTTTGCAGGTATTGGTGCACATATAGGAGTTTGGGATGCCGTATATACTCACCCGTGGTTTACAGGTGGTACTGGCGGATCAACTACCATAATGGGTGTTGATGGAATAATTGGATTGGAGTACGCATTTATTAGAATGCCGGTTAGTATCTCTTTGGATTATAAGCCTGCAGTAAACCTTGTAGGACTTCCTGGTAATACGGGTAGATTCTGGGGAGATGAGATTGGAATTTCAGCTCGATTTATTTTCGGCTAGTATTAAAAAGATATAAAGCAAAAAGCCCTGACGATGAAAGTCTGGGCTTTTTTTATGCAGTCTGGGGAGTTGTTTAATCCAATATTCTTACTTCAGTTCTACGATTCTTTTGTCTTCCTTCCGCAGTATCATTAGATGCAACTGGTTGCTCTTCTCCATAACCAACGGTTTTAATCCTAGAAGCAGCAATTCCTTTACCAGTCAAATAGGATTTGATGCTATTTGCTCTTCTAAGAGATAGCGCTTTGTTTGCTTCTGCGGTCCCAACATTGTCAGTGTGACCTCCAATTTCAATTGAAACACCTTTTTTATATTTCATGTAATCGAGTAAGTCCTTAAGTTCCTTTCTAGATTCAGGTTTTAAGCTAGCCTTGTTTACATCAAAATATACGTTGTTCAAAGTAAACGTTGTTGCTGGACTTATTTTAATGGATAACTGAGCTGGAGGGAAAAACTCGTCTGGTCCTATAGCAGGTATTTTTAAGGTGTTGTACTTTTCTTCAGCTCCAATAGATTTTATTTTTATGTCGTAAGTATCTCCAGCATCAATTTTAACCGTGAAATGACCTTGGTCGTCACTTACTCCTTTAAATCGTTTACCACTGTTCTTACCTACAAAGATGATTTGTTCTCCTTGAAGTGGAGCATCCTCAAAAGATGTAACAGTAGTTTGAATTTCAGCTTGCTTCACGTCTGTAGATTGGGCAATTGCCAAATTTGAAAAAGATGCTAATAATAAGGCAAGACCTATGGATTTGAGTGCTTTTATGGTTTTCATATTCTTAGTATTTCGAATTTTGTTATGAACTTATAATGAACCATTCATGATTTCGTTACACAAATAGCTAATTTTTATGGTTATCTTTGAGTAATAGTTGTTAAAATGAAGATTTCGTCTGCAAATAAAATGAAATTGATGAGACTGCTAATAATGCTTTTTATTAGTGTAGTTGGGTTGAATACCTTTGCCCAAAATCATCCTGGCGATTGTGTTGGAGCATTGCCTTTCTGTGACCCAGTAGAGGCAGGAAAGGATAGAATTTTAGCAGAAGGAAATGTACCCAACGAGGTTAATAGCTCAATTTCCTGCATAGATCACGAAAATTTCTCTACTTGGTACAAGTTTAATCCCACATCGAACGGAACATTTACCTTTATTCTTTATCCGAATGACGATGCGGATGACTTTGATTGGGCGGTTTTTGATATTACTAACTCTTCGTGTGATGACATTCCAACAGATCCAAATTTGCTGGTAAGTTGTAACTCGTGGGGGGATTTTAATTATAATGGTCCTACTGGAATTAGTTCTGCACAAGGCGGGACAGGAAATAGCAATGGACCAGGAACCTTTAATGGGCCTCAATACAACGAGGATTTGCAAGTGCAAGCAGGTCACAACTATGTTCTAATGGTTTCGAATTGGAGCAACTCTAACAAAGGATTTACAATTAATACCTCTGGTTCTACGGCTCAGAATATATACGCTGAAACGACACTCACTACGGCTGAAGATCAAATTATTTGTGAAAGTGGAGATGTACAAGTTTATGCGGATTTTCAAGGAACGGTTTTAGATCAATTACTTTATAGTTGGACTCCAGCGGACCTATTTGTTGACCCTAATGCAGAAGATCCAGTCTTAAAGGATGTGGTGCAAGGGGAGAAAGAATTTACAGTTACGTTGTCTAATGGAGGATGTGTTTATCGCAAAGGATTTAAAGTTACCGATGGTGCAGTTACTTATAACAAGCAAGATAAAAACCAAAATGTATGTATTGGGGAGGTGAGCAAATTAGGAATTCAGTTTACAGGTAACTTACTTGGAGATGCACTAGAATACGTGTGGTCACCTGCGAATCTTTTAGATAACCCTAATGCTGCTCGACCAACAACAGTTTCCCTTTTTGATTCGACGCGTTTTTATTTTCAGGTAACTAATGGACCTTGTGTTGCCAATGACTCTTTGATGGTTTATGTGTGGGCAGATACGGTTAAGGCAGCGTTTGATTTCACTTTTAGCGATAATGAATCAACTATTCCAGTGGAGGTGGATTTCACCAATAATTCTGCTAATGATTTTTCAACCGAATGGTATTTTGGTGATGGTTCTGATACTTCAACGGTTAGAAGCCCTCAACAACATCCTTACCCAGGTTATGATTCGTATGAGGTTACTTTGGTTTCGATTAGTTCATCTACTTTTTGCATTGATACAGCTCGTGCTCTGATTGAATTTCCCGAAGTTACCTTTCCAAACATTATTACACCAAACGGCGATGATTATAACGAAGATTTATGGGTAATCGGTCTACGAATAGGTTCGGATCTACGTGTTTATGATCGATGGGGTAAACTGGTTTATGAGCAAGACAACTATCAACATACTTGGTCAGCAGAAGGTCTTGCCGATGGCCAATATTATTTTGTGTTTACCAAACCTGATGGTGAACAATATAAGGGTTGGTTGGAAGTGTCGCGATAGGACTATTCTAATTGTTAACTGAAACTTATTTGCCCTTCATCCCGTATAACTATCTTACATTTAGGGTTTTATTTGTTATTAAGGCTTTTGATGTTTATCTAAGTTTAAATTAGAATAGTGAGATTATGGGAATTGGAAAGTTTGGAGTAATAGGATTGTTAGTATGTTTTGTACTTGTTGGTTGCAGCAAATATGAAGAAGGTCCGATGGTTAGTTTAAGGTTCAAAAACACTCGTTTGGATGGGTTTTGGATCGTGGAAAAGTATCAAATGACTGATGTTAATACAGGAGAAGTTACCGATGCAATTGCTGAAGGTTGGATTAATGACAAGAAGGCCTATGTTGAATTTAATAAAGGAGGTGTTTATAATTTTGTGAATCCTGATGGCTTTGGAACCGAATCTGGGGTTTATATTATTGAATCTGGAAGAGGTAAGAACTATATGACCATTCAAAGACATAGTGAGTGGGGAGAGATTAAATATTACATCAAAAAGCTTAGTAATGATCACGTTAAGTATTATTACATAGATGAACACCCTGACGATCCGAATAGAAAAGTTAAGTTTGAAATTAACTTAATTCCTAAGGTGATTTAATAAAAAAAGGCGATAGAATAACTCCATCGCCTTTTTCAATAAGTTCTAATCAGTATTATAGGATGTGAACCTCGTCAGCTTGAACAACCTCTTTAGTGTCAGTGTCAATTACGTATACAACTACAATGCAGTTTTCAGTTTTCCATTCTTGCTCTGAAAAGCAAAGCGTCGAAAAACTGATAGTTTCTTCATCTCCAGTTGCAGCTACATTAAGGTCTAGACCCCAAGTGGCATTGTTCAAAGTATATCTAAGAACGTGGTTATGTTCATAGTCATACACATGTTGCTCGCCAATTGGTAAAGAGTAGTCTTTCTGATCGGCAATAATCTTATCCTCTATAATGTGACCAACTACCGCATAATTTTTACTGGTGTTTTGTAATAGTTTCACCTTTGCATCAACAAAAAGGATTTCTCTGTCCGTGTTAAATGCAGTATTAACGGTTAGTGACATTTCAGGGCTATCATCTTTGATGGCTTGAATTGCTTGATCCCATTGATCAACACCAAGTACCTTACGTCCATTGTAGTCCGTGCGGTTTACCATTCCGTTAGGGTTGGAAATAACCTTAAAAGTACTGAAGTAAGTGTCCCCAGCGTCTGTTCTAAAATCAGTAGGATATCCTTCTTCTGGTCTAGCAAAGAAATCAGCATGTACTGCCATAGGAACAATTTGATCTCCGTACTTGTCTACAAGTTCTTTTACTTTGATAGCCGCTCCAGGACAATTACCACAAGTGTGTCCTGTATAGTCTTCAAGAAGTATTTTACGAACCGTACCCGTACCTCCATTGGTATGATTCACATTCAATGATTCGTCAAGGTTATCAATGCTGCATTCAACAAAGATTACAGGGTCCTTAACGCGGTCACAACTTATCATGGCTGCAGTAAATAGCATACCAAATGTGAGTTGTTTAATTAAATTTAAAGCTTTCATTGTTCTACTAAATTAAATCATTTAATAAATTCAAGTTACACTAGAAGCTACTGGTTATGGATAACGTAACTCCACTAGCTGCAGGCACATTACGACATACACCTCCAACACATAATAGTCCTTCACGTTGTCTACCAACATTCAAGGCATATCGGTTTGCTTTATTGATGTATGCAAAGGCAAACAACCAATAGTGAAGGCGTTGGTCAGCGTCCACATTTCCTATATTCCATTGATCCATTGCTGAAATAGACCAATGTGGAGAAAATGTGTATTCAACCAATCCCATAGCCCAGTGAC
The DNA here is from genome assembly GCA_020627945.1 of Cytophagales bacterium. GTDB lineage: Bacteria > Bacteroidota > Bacteroidia > Cytophagales > JAHDFW01 > JAHDFW01. The sequence continues at coordinate 13,576 of JAHDFW010000012.1, read as the reverse complement.
CTAAGTCTTCTGTTTTGTCAAGTTCAAACATCTTGATGTCCCCATTCGCTAAATCTAACTCTAATAGGTCACCCATAACCATCCCTTGAGCTTCAAATCTCAAAGTATGCTTTGGTTTGACTTTCCAAGTAATGTCTGCAATTGCAATGTTACCTTTTACTGTTCCAAATTCAGGCAATCCCTGAACGACAGCTTTATTATATAACAAACTTACGTAAGCAAAGTTCGTTTTAACCTTTTTACTAAACTTCTTCTTCACCTCAATGTTGAAGTCTCTGAAGTATTTAATACGTCCAATTGCTAAGTTAGTTTCATATCCCAAACGCTCCGACCCTCGATTAAAGTTAATATCTCCCAAGTCGTTTGTGTTAAGGTTTCTAACATTGGAGTAGTTAATACTTACCAAAGTACCATATTTACCACCAAGCGCTGTTTCTTTAGCAAATTTCTTATACATAGAGAACTGAACACCCATTTCACCATTAAGCTGTGTTGCATAAGGATAAAGCGTTGCAGCTAAGTTGTAAGTGTGTTGCTTAGTAGTTGCAGGTAAATAATTGATCAACGCAAGGTTTTGAACTTGATAGCGGTCCGATCTAAACGAGAAGTTATCTAAGTACTTTGTTTCGAACAAAAGGCCAAACCCTTTTTTACTGTAATTACCAGTCATAAAAAAGGCTTTACCTGGTTTGTATATTAGACCATTGTCTGAAGACGGGTCATTGTACTTATAAGCATACTCGGCTTTCACGTTTACTTTCCCAGCCGTAATATTTGTACGTCCTGCGAACGTTGCAACATTCTCTGGTAAGATTAGAGAAGGGTTATCGTCTTCTTGAAATTTACTTACAACACTTGCCCCAAGTCTCATTTTTAATTTCGACTCGGCCATGCCTGAGATCATTTCATTTAGCGAAACTTCTGCATCTGCTCCACGGATTAGTCCAGGAGCTCGATCCCAGAATAAACGTTGTTTACCAATTATCCCTTTAAGTTCAATACCTGGATTAGGGCTATACTTTAGTCTCACACCATCCATCACGTTGTCATAACCTAGGTTACGAGCTTCGTATGAACGGAAGGTTAACCCGTTACCAAATTGTTCATAGTAGTTACCTACAGTAACTTCAAGATCAGCTAACTTGTAGCTTGCAAAACGATACGCAATGCCCTGACCTTCGTAATCTTCGAATGTCAACATTGGGTTTATGTATGCTTCGTAACGTACACCAGCGGTGAAGCTTTGATTAGTGTAAATCAAGTTTGCAAAGGAATTAGAAAGAAGCTTTTCGTCTACTTCTTGGGCACCTGTTATAGTATCACGTGCAAAGTATTGAGCATCTATCTGAAAGTTTCCATGAATTTCACCTTGTCCAAAAGTACGAGTAGCATTTAGCGTAAAAAAAACAAGGAGGGCTATCAGCCCCCCTCCTTTAATTATTAGTTTATTAGAAATCATTCTTCTTCTGCTAATTCTAGTAATTTTTCATAAAGTTCCTCTTCGTCGCCAACTACATAAGAGTTGTGTTGCCAAACAATTTCTCCTTTTCCATTAAGTAAAAAAGTGTGAGGTACGTTGTTTACATTCATGGCTCTTTTTAAGTCATGATTTTGATCTATGTAAACTTCGTATTCCCAGCCACGTCCATTTACGAACGGAGCAACTTTTCCACTAGTTCTGGAATCGTCGATTGAAATAGCAATTACTTTAACTCCTGTTTCGTCTTGCCAATCTTCGTAAGAGTCTGCAATATTAGTTAACTCACGAATACAAGGCTTGCACCAAGTAGCCCAAAAGTCTACAATTATTGGCTTACCATCATTGCTAAGATCTGAGGCTTTTACAGTGTTACCTTCTAAATCAGTAATATTAACTTCAGGTAATTTGTTTTGACCAACAGACATTAACGGAGCTAATGCAGCGACAAATAATAATAGGAATAACTTTTTCATATCGATTCTTTAAGTTTTGTTAAAAGTACTAACTGGAGTTCTAGAAAGATTACTTAAGAGTAACCTTTCTAGAGATAATAGTTTCTCCAACAGTAGCATTAACAAAATAAATGCCAGAATTCATTTCTGTTAGGTCGATATTTGATTGAACCGTTCCTGCAGGCTGTACACCAAGGTTTTCTTCATATACCATTTCACCAAGAACGTTATAAACGTTAATACTTACGTTTTCTTGCTCCTCAGTTCTGAACATTACATTAATCAAACCGTTAGATGGGTTTGGATAAGTAATCATGCTATGTGCAACCTGATTTTCAGCAAGACCAAGGTTTTGCTCGTTTACGATTGGTAGGATGCTAGATTGTAAAATCTCTTGAGTAGAGTTATCTTGTACAAAAGCAATTACCGTAGTATTCTCCCAGTTTACGAAAAGCTCAGTAGAGTCAAACGCATGAGAAACGTCAAAAGATTTCACCGATCCTGGAGCTAATGAACCAACGATAGTAGTTCCTGATTGGTTAGGAAGCATCTTACGCATTACTTGGTGGAATTCAGTTTCTCCGTTAGTTTGGATTTGGTGGAAGATAAAGTTCTCAACTACTACTACATGTAATTTCAAGTTGAATGAGTTAACATTATAGTAAGGGTCAACATCTACATGAACATTTAATTCTGGGTAGTAATATTTGTTACCACTATAAGTAGCAGTACCAGAAATATCAATTAAAGACCAAGTAGCTCTTCTTTCAGGAAGTAAAGCTGCAGAGTTCCATCCACCCGGGAAATCAGAGAAGTAACTACCATCGTGAGCTAAGTGAGGAATACCAGTTACACCATAGTAATCATGTCTTCCTTGTGCTTCAATTGTATACGCAGGGTCTGTTCCTGGAGAAGGATAGTTTTGTTGATATTTAATCATTGTTACCTCTCCAGTTTCTGTGTTTGGATTTAAAGGATCAGTCGCATTCTTAATAATTGGGTTCCAAGTAGCACATGGAGGACAAGTAGAACTTGTAAATACCTCAACTACTGGTCTTCTTTGCTTCAAAGAGTCTGCGATAGTAACTGTGAAAGTAGCAGTATCATTTACTTTGTTACTATCTACGTTTCCATTGATAGAATCAACCCATACTCTGATGTCATATGTTCCAGACGCAGATGGAGTCCATTGTCCTGCAAAGCTGTAATCGTATTCTGCCAAAGCATCAATACTTAAACCTGAGAATGTTTCGCTTACTGCGTTTGCACCGTTTATATCATATGATAACTGTAACTCTGTAACAGTTTCTGCACCTAGGTTGCTTAACGCTCCATTAATAGTAATTGGTTCAAGAACCGCGTACTCTTGACTTGTGATGCTGTTTACTGCAACATCATGATCAAGTGGTTCATAAACTTCAACATCGTCTATCGCTAATCCAAAAAGCCATCCACCTTGATCACTAAAAGCAAATGCAACTCTAATTACTGTATCCGTGTAGGCAGATAAATCAAAAGATTGAGTTCTCCAATCTTCCTCTCCTTCAAGTGTGTAGATTGTAGTCCAAGTAGCACCAGAATCTAAAGTAACTTGGATGTAAGCTTCTTCAGTAATTCCTTGGTCGGTTCCATTTTGGTAAAAAATGTCCGCTCTAATAACTGCTGCTGATAACCCATGTAAATCCAAATAAGGAGTTGCCAACTTGTCGTCCATCATATCACAATCACAATCATCATCATTGACTGCAGCAATAGTTGTGTGTGCTGGAATTGTCCAGAACTGACTAGAAAGGGAAGTCGCGCTTCCTGCTTTCCATCCATCAGATTCAGCGGCTTTAATTAAACTCCAGTCCGCTGGAATACTTCCGCTTTGGAAATCTTCTGTTAAAATTGTGTTTTGCGCCGACATTCCCAAACTAAGTGAGACAACCGCCGCAGCAAGTAAAAACTTTTTCATATCGTGTTATTTAATTAGGTAATATCTTACAATACTAGTATATTTGAATATCTTAAACAAATATTAAGTTTCTAATTATGAGAAAAGGTTACTTGTTGATTATAATGTTGTTATCACAAACATTTGTTGCATTTAGTCAAGGAAGTTTGGAGATTCAACCTGGTTATACACTTGAAGATAAAGTGAGTACTGCTGGATATTTGGAGTTTAAAGCTAACATAAAAAACATTAGCGATGTTAATGTTCGAGTTGGTGTTTTTCGTTCGATAGACTCGGAAGTGGCGGGAAGCGAAAATAATTTTTGTTGGGGAACAGCGTGTTATCCTCCTCAGGTGGATACTTGTACTGCTACTCAATTTTTAACTCCAGATGCAATCGATACTACGTTCGTTGGAGATTATACTCCTAAGGGTAACAACGGTACTAGTGTAATTACATATTGCTTCTACAATGAAGAAGATTTAGCTGATTCGGTTTGTCATACTGTTACCTTTGAAGTAACGACTTTAAGTATTTCCGAAGACTTCAATGATGCTGAGGTTGATCTATATCCTAACCCAGTTAGAGATGTTATGATTTTTAAGTATGATTTGCCTGTTGCCGGTGAATATTCATTAAGAGTATTTAATGTTATAGGGAATCAAGTTGCTCAAAGAAATATTAATGGAACAACAGGTAATGTTGCGATCAATGCCAATTCCTTGGTGCCAGGAGTTTATTTTTATAAATTTATGGATGGTTCGAAAGTTTTGGAAACAAAGAAGTTTTTTGTTACTCGTTAATTGAGTTAATAAATATTTAGCATAGAAGTCTGACTGTTATTTACAGTCAGACTTTTTTTATGCTTGATCGTTGCTATTCTGAACGTGTAGTCAAGTTCAAAAAATCCACGAATGCAAATAAAGGGACATGAATGGAAAGGGGTAATAGTTGAACCTAAGGAATGGGAGCAATTAAATTCGGAAATGAAAGGTCTAATACCCGAATGGTATATTAGGTTGTTTCATAAGTATCCTATAGCTGAGTCTTTATTAGAACTTCCAGATTTAAATGATCTAGAATTAGTAGAACATAGTTTGGAGTTTGTTTCACCAGAAGAAATGAGAGAAGAATCCCTAGAGTGTTATCCAGGTTGTGCCATTTTAAAATTAGGTTACATTTGCGTAGATGGTGGAGGAGGAGATCCTTATTTTATTAATGTGCACGAAGGTGAAGACCCTCCAGTTTATCAAATATTACATGATATCAGTGATGAAGGAACTGAAATTATAGCTGATGGTAAAATTCAAATATCTGATTCGTTCTCTGAACTCTTTGAACGGGGAACAATTTATTAGCTAATCATAAGTTTCCAATTCAAAAACAAGAACATCTTTCCTAACTATTACGACGTGGTTCCAACATTGGGGGAAATGATATATAAACAAAAAACCCTGACGATGAATGTCAGGGTTTTCCAATTTTAATATTGTTTAAAGGATTAACGGATTACAATTTTCTTAGAAGTTGTTCTTTGATCCATAGTTACTCTGATTTCGTAGATTCCAGGAGTCCAATCTTCAACGTTGATCTGTTCTTTGATTACTCCAGGAGAATTGTTACCATATACCTCATGGCTAACAAGTTTACCAATAACATTGTAAACATCAATTTGAACATTACTTTGGTTTTGAAGTTCTAATGAAACGTTAACTAGGTTAGTTGCAGGATTTGGATATACCTCAAGGCTATTAGCGAATTCCTCATCCATACCCAAAGTATTTGCATCTACTTGGAACGGCATATTTAAGTTGTCTGTAAATACTCCAGTGTTCACAATCTCAACTCCATTTGCATCTTCTAGTTTTACATAACCACCTGCAAAAATCCCGTTACCAGCTGCATCATAAACGTTAAGCTCATAACAATCAGCTCCAGGAAGGCTAAAGGCATAATCATAAGTGTTTAGTTGACTTCTTGTGTAAGGTCCACCTGAGAAGTAAGTAATTCCAGAAGTTGTTCCTAGTGTCCAAGTAATTTCATCACCAGCGAAGTCAGTTTTAACTTGCATAACCACATTAGCATGAGTCAACTTTTCATCTTCAATAGTTCCACTTGCCGAGTTGTCTGCTGTATTATTATCAGTTTGACCACCATTTAAGTTAGTAATGTTGAACTCGTAAGTATTCGAAGCTTGCTCCGTAAATGTAATTGCAGGTAATTCAATAAAATCATAGTCAAGGTATCTGATATCACCAGTCCAATCGTAAGAACTACTTTCGCCGTTAATGGTATATTCAATAGTTGCACTTGTAATTGCCTCACCACCATTGTTAGAAACTCTAAATGAAGGAGTGAATGAGTTTCCACAAACTACTTGAGGAATCATTGACTCATCTATACTTAAATCGTATGCGATGTTAGTAAGAGGTCTGCTGTATCCTGCCTGATCAATTTCCTTGTTGCTTGTGTTTTGAACAAATCCAACAACACTTAATTGAGAAAGGTCATACATGTTTTCAATAGCCCAAGAAAAATCCATTACTACCGAATCACCATCAGCAAAAGAAGCAGGTAGTGCATATCCGTTCGTATCAGGAAGTGTTTTTTTCATTACGTTGTAGAAATCTCTTTCTCCATTTGACCCTGGAGGAGTAGAGAAGCTGATTTCACGTTCTACCACTGTAGCGTAAGCAACTTTAGTTCCTGAACTAGCTTGGCTAGCTTTTACAACCATGTGAATGAACACGGTATCTTCTGCACTGTTCAGAGAGTGAGTTAACTCAAGGTCAAAAGGTGAAGTTTCGTCAGCACGAGAGTCGATAAAAGACTGTCCCCAATTTGCTGGGTGACCGTTGAATTGGTTACCGTCTAAAACGGAACCAGGAACACCTGTTACCCCATAATAATTTTGACGATAGTTCACATCAGCAGGATTGTGATCATGCATAGGATCATATCCTGGAAACTCAGTTTGGTATTTAATTGAAATAATTCTTTTGTTATTTTCTGGCAACTCAATCATTTCCTGCATATCAGGGTTGTACGTTGCACACGGTCCACAGGATGCTTGCGTAAAGTGCTCTAGGAGTATTACACGATCCGACTGTGCTGATACCACTAGGGCGGCAGTTAGCATTAATATTGATAGGTAAAACTTTTTCATCATACTAAAATTTTAGTTGTGTAAATAGGCTATTTAAAGGCTTAAATTACAAAAAATTACGTTCGCTACTTACAATTATAGACTAAACTTTCATTTTGCTCGATTTTTCAACTAAATTGTACGAGCAATGAATAAATTTAAAAGGATTAAGGTTGTATTGATTTGGTTATCAGTTTGTTTCTGTACAGGAAATGTATATTCTCAAACCGTGGAATTTTTTGATACCATTACGATAGTCAATGGATTAGCTCAATCCCATCATTCAATTGCTGAATTTAAAATACGGAATACCAGCGATATAGATACATTAAGCTTTATTCTTTACAGAAAAATAGTTTCAGAAATAGAAGATTCGGAGAACTATTTTAGTATTGGAAATTTTGATTATCCTCCGTCAATTGATACAACTGTGGAAGTAATAAAACTTGCTCCAAATGAAATAGATTCTTCATTTTTTGCTGGATATATAGCCAATGATAACCTTGGTACTACCACTATAGAATATTGTATTTATGATACCTCTAATCTTAATGAACAAAAGTGTATTTCAGTTAGCTATGTTATATTGCCTGCAGGTGATGTGAACAAGAATGGCGTTATTGACGGTGATGAATTATGTGGAGATATCGATGATAATGGTATAATAGACGTTTATGAAAAATTGGGGGATATTGGTGGAAACGGAGTTATAGATAATGGTGAGCGTGTTGGAGATCTCAATGGAGATAAATTAATTTCTGGTCAAGAAATTTATGGAGATTCGGATAATGACGGGATACCCGATGACTATTTAGGAACTTTGGCTCCAGTAAATAATTATTTTGAGGTCTTTCCCAATCCATCTTCTGGAACTGTATTCATTGAATGTTTAGGAGAAGATCTCAATAACTCTTTGACCGTTGTTGATGAGTTGGGGAATTTGGTTTATCAAACACGTATGAGTAAAGGTTTGTCTAAAAAAAGGCTCGATTTTAGTGCACTTGATAATGGAATATATTTCTTTTCTGTTTGCGAATCAGGAAGGGTTAAACAGGTTGAACGAATAATTATTTCGAAGTAGTTTTATTATCAGGACTACAGAAACAAAAGGTAGTTATATTCAATATTAGGAGGTTAAAGTTTTACAATACTTGATTTTTGATTAACTTTACTGATCTAGTTTAACCCCTTGTTTATGAAAAAGATAACTACATTCATTATTACTGCATTAGCCACGGTTGGATTATTTGCGCAAACGATTACACTCCTGGACACAACTACAACGGTGATTGGTGCTCCTACAGTTGAATTGATGAAATCCACACTTAAGGTTGAGAATACAAGTTCCACGGATACTGTACGTTTAGCATTGTATCGTAAAATTATTTCTGAGGTTTCGGGAAGTGAGAATTATTTTTGTTTTGGACTACTTTGTTATCCTCCATCTGTAGATACTACTAGTTTGATTACGGATATTTTACCTAATGGAATTGATTCCTCGTTTTTTGCTGATTACAAGCCAAAAGGAAATGCAGGAACTACAACCATCGAATATTGTTTCTATGATACTTCTAATGTTCAGGAACAAACTTGTGTGACCATCAACTTTGTTGCGGCTCTTTCTGGTGACGCAAACGGAAATGGAGTAATTGACGGATCAGAAATTTGTGGAGATGCAAATAATGATGGTTCAATTGGAACTGGAGAATTAGCTGGAGATATTGATGGTAACGGAACGATCGATGCATTTGAAAAACTTGGTGATGTAGACGGAAACGGAATCATCGATAATGGTGAAAGAACTGGAGACGCAAATGGTGATAAGTTGATCAATGGTGCAGAAGTTTATGGTGATTCTGATAACGATGGAACTCCTGACGATTACATGGGTATGAGCGATGCACAACTTAATGAGCACGTAAACCTTTACCCTAACCCAACAAGAGGTCTTATTAACGTCAGTTACGAATTTGGAGCAGGTAACAAATCTATTATCATTTCTGATATAATTGGAAACGTGGTTTACAGAAGTAAGTTGAATTCAAGATCAGGAAAGTTAAACCTTGATTTGAGTCACTTAACAAACGGAATTTATTTCTATACTGTTCAAGAGGCGGGAAAAGTACTTGAAACTAAGAAGTTAGTACTTTCTAGATAGTATAGGTATTTAAACAATAACATTTAAGAAAAGCCCTGACGAAGAAAGTCTGGGCTTTTTAATTTTAGCGAAAACATGGAATTTAATCTGGTATCAGAATTTGAGCCTAAAGGGGATCAACCGCAGGCAATAAAAGAATTGGTAAATGCTATTGGAGATGGGGCAGAATCACAAGTGCTTTTAGGAGCAACTGGTTCGGGTAAAACCTTTACGGTCGCTAATGTAATTCAACAAACTCAACGTCCGACTTTGGTTCTGAGCCATAATAAGACGTTGGCCGCACAATTGTATTCTGAATTTAAAAACTTCTTTCCAGATAACGCGGTGGAGTATTTTATTTCGTATTACGATTATTATCAACCTGAGGCATATCTTCCAACTACTGATTTATACATTGAGAAAGACTTACAGATCAATGAAGAAATTGAGAAACTTAGATTAGCAACTACTTCGTCGTTACTTTCAGGAAGAAGAGATGTAATTGTGGTGGCATCTGTTTCATGTATCTATGGTATTGGTAATCCAGAGGAGTTTGAAAAAAGTATTCTGGTATTAAAACAAGGAGATTTACTCAATAGAAGTGCTTTGTTGCTAAAGTTTGTAGAGATGCTCTATAGTAGGAATGATCGAGACTTTGGAAGAGGAACGTTTAGAGTAAAAGGAGATACAGTGGACATTTTTCCGGCTTATGCAGATTTCGCATATAGGCTCTACTTTTTTGGAGATGAGTTGGAGGAAATTCATCGAATTGATCCGATCACGAATTTGAAAATTTCAAATGAAAAAGTAATAACTCTTTACCCAGCAAATCTTTTTGTGACTGGGAAAGATACGTTGCATAATGCCATAAAAGACATTCAGGATGAATTAGTACAGACTATTGAACATTTTGAGAACGAAGGTCGCCCAATAGAAGCAAAACGGATCAAAGAACGAACCGAGCATGATCTTGAGATGATGAGAGAGTTGGGTTATTGTACTGGTATTGAGAACTATTCTAGGTTTTTTGATCAACGTGATCCAGGAACGAGACCCTTCTGCTTATTAGATTATTTTCCAGATGATTATTTGATCGTGGTGGACGAGAGTCACGTTACATTGCCCCAGATTCGTGCGATGTGGGGAGGAGATCGTTCTAGAAAAACCAATCTTGTAGACTATGGGTTTAGACTTCCAGCTGCTTTGGATAACCGTCCGTTGAAGTTCAATGAATTTGAAGACCTCGTGAATCAAGCGATTTTTGTAAGTGCAACTCCAGGCGATTATGAATTACAAAGAACTGAAGGGCTTATCGTGGAACAGGTAATTCGTCCAACAGGTTTATTAGATCCACAAATCGAAGTGCGACCAGCTAAATTTCAGGTAGATAATTTACTGGATGAAATTGACAAGTGTGTTGAAAAAGGAGGAAGAGTATTAGTTACCACTTTGACCAAAAGGATGGCCGAAGAACTTACCAAGTTTTTGGATAACATTGATGTTAAAACCAGATACATCCACTCCGAAGTTAAAACTATGGAACGTGTTGAAATTCTGGCTGAATTGCGAGAAGGAATTATTGATGTGTTGGTTGGAGTTAACTTATTGAGAGAAGGTTTGGATTTGCCTGAGGTTACATTAGTTGCCATTCTAGATGCCGATAAGGAAGGTTTTTTAAGAGATCAAAGGTCATTGATTCAGACTATTGGTAGAGCAGCACGTAATTCAGAAGGAAGAGTGATTCTGTATGGTGATAAAATAACTGGTTCCATGCAACGAGCGATTGATGAAACAGATCGAAGACGTGCAAAACAAGAAGCCTATAACGTAGAGCATGGTGTTACACCAACTACGATTAAGAAAGAAAATAAAATGGCACTTTCCGGTGGTTATGAGCAGAAACAAGATTTAAGCATTGCCGCAGATCCAGTTGTTCAATACATGAAACCAGAGGAAGTTGAAAAGCTCATTAAGAAGACCAAAAAGGAAATGGAAAAGGCCGCTAAAGAATTAAACTTTGTAGAAGCTGCCAAACTTAGAGATGAGATGTTTGCTTTACAAGAGGTACTGAAAAAAAATACTGAGTGACGAGCAAGAGTTTTGAGCAAGAGTATCGAGAGGTGTTTTTAGAACAACCTCAATACTCGATACTCTTGCTCGTAGCTCATTCCTCTTTCTCATAGCTCATTCCTCTTACTTGATACTTTTTAAAAAGGGCTTGAATCCATATTCTTTAATTGCGAAAAATCCACCTCCTTAAGTAGTTTCAATATCTTTTCCTTGTCTAGGTTTCCGTCTACTGACATTGCGGAGAATGCACCTTTGTCATCGGACAATAGAATTACAAGTTCTTTGATTTTTCCTTCAGCTTCATCAGATTTTATAACCACTTTATTTCCTCCATCACTTAAATCTAGTAAATCATTGTACTGATCTTTGGATAAAGTGTTTTCAAACATATTCTTTAGTTCAGACGCTTTAGTTTTATCAGGTGAAGTAATCAGTTTTAGTTTTCCTACTTCATTCATTAACTCCTTAAGCTCCTTTTCTTCTTTTGGAATGAATACAGCGGCATATTGTCCTTTAAGATCGAAGCACTGCACATTTTGATCTTTTTTGTGCTTTTCATAAATGCTATTAAAAGAATCTTCTGGGTATTCCTTTGGAGCTTCATCACAACTTGTGAATATAAAACTTGATATTGCTAACACTAAGATTCCTGTTAAAACTTTTCTGATAGAGTTATTCGTGTTTTGATACATGTTTCTTTTCTATTAAATTGATTGTATGCGTCCAAGTTAGTGAATTATTATTAAAAAAATCTAAGGTGCAGTAAGGGTAACTCTATTTCCAATTGTCCTATGGTTGAATACGAACATTTTAACCATTAAAGACATGGAACAATTTATAACCAAAAAACAAAACAATACACAAACGCTGAAGTCAATAGTAATTTATGCTTTAGCTATTTTTTGGGCCATTTTTGGAAAGGTTTACCTTTCTTCTGCTCAACAGATTCAATCGGACTCGATATTATCAGTAGAGGAAGAAGTTGATTCTACTCTTCAAACGAAACATCCTTTTCAATTTTCATTTATTTATCCTGTAGGTACCTATGGAGTAAATTCTGGTAAATTAGAATTCAGATCTTCTATTAATTTAATATCAGGTGTTACGGGAGGAATTGACGGGGCGGAATTTTCTGGATTTTCATCTTATACGAATGGAAACTTGAGAGGCTTTCAGGCATCAGGTTTTTCAAATGTGGTAAAAGGAGAGATGGCTGGAACGCAAATGTCAGGCTTTGCTAATGCTGTCAAAGAAAAATCTAAAGGTGGACAATTTTCAGGGTTTTCGAATGTTGCTGGAGCTGATTTTGATGGGCTCCAAGCTACAGGATTCTACAATGTGGTAAGAGGAAATGTGAGAGGGTATCAGATTTCTGGATTTGGAAACTTAGTAACAGAATCTCTTAAAGGAGTACAAATTTCAGGTTTTGCCAATAATACTCGAAACAGTGTTAAGGGAGCGCAAATCTCAGGGTTTATGAATAGTGCAGATTCCATTCAAGGAGCACAAATTGCTGGATTTGTTAATGTGGCCGTAGATACTATTTTAGGAGGACAAATAGCAGGTTTCACCAATGTTGGAAGAAACTTCTCAGCAGGGCATCAAATTTCAGGTTTTGCTAATGTTGCCACTGGAACGATTAATTCTCAAATTTCGGGATTCATTAATGTTGCTGATACGGTAGAAGGGGTTCAAATTAGTGTCATTAACATTTGTGATACATTATCTAGAGGAATCCCAATTGGTTTGATAAACATTGTAAGACATGGTGGCTTTAGGGCTTTAGAATTGGAAGCCAATGAGTCATTCTATTTTAACACATCTTATAAGCTAGGTGTAGATAGGTTTTATAGTATCTTCTCTGCTGGTGTACGACCAACTAAGAATACGGTTATTTGGAACTGGGGATATGGAGTTGGAACGAATTTTATAAGAAAACCAGGCTTTTCCGCTAACGTAGACTTTACTGCCCATCATGTAAACGAAGGAGAGTGGTTCACGAATCGACTAAACCTGCTTAATAAAGTCAAATTGAATTTCGCCAAAAATTTAGGGGAAAGAACACAACTCTATGGAGGCCCTTCTTTGAATGTATTTGTACGTCAAACCTTAAATTCAACGGGAGGTAACGCTCCAGATCCAAATATTTCTACTGTCAATATTTACAGTTGGATTTTTGGCGATGTAGAAACTCAAATATACCCTGGAGTAAGTCTGGGAATGAGGTTTTAAATATAATACACTTCATTTTATTGAATCTGGTTATGGAAATTTCGTGACCAGATTTTTTTATTTAAAACAAAAAAAGATTGTCAGGTCGAGTGATCTCGAAAACTTTCGGGATTGTATCGAGACT
>JAHDFW010000198.1 GCA_020627945.1 Cytophagales bacterium | reverse complement strand
CAAAAGGAAAATATTCTCCGTTAAATGATTTCTTTTCGGGCCTATTGAAGTCTGTTGGTAACTCAATGTTCTCTTTGTAATTTTTAAGACGCGTATTCCAATAACTTCTGAGGTTTTCTTCATTTTGCTTAATAAAACGATTTTGCCAGTATGCGAATTCCTTATATTGAATTTCAGGAATATTAGATTCTACTTTTTCACCGTAATAAGCAAAGAGTTGTCTAAAAAGTACTTCCATAGACCACCCATCACTTACGATATGATGCATGTTTAATAATATTACATGCTCCTTAGGATTGCTATCTAGTTGGTATAAACTAAACTTACACAATGGACCTTTTTCGAAATCAAAGTTTGCGTTGGAATGTTTTACGGCTAATTCTTTTATCTCTTCACTTGCACAATGCTTAACCTTTAATTCTTCAAAACTCCACGAATGTACTTTTTGTCTAGGAACTCCGTCAACAACAATGATAGTAGTTCTTAGCGACTCATGTTCTTCAAATACACGGTTTATGGCATTTTCCAGATGTTTTATATTTAAAGGACCGTTTAAGCGGTAAGCTAAAGGAATATTGTAAGCTCCACCAATATTGTACATCTGGTCCAAAACCCAAAGTTGTTTTTGAGCATAGGAAATAGGGTAGTGATCCGCCGGTTCTAACTTGGTGATTTCGTAAACACTACTTGCCTCTAATTTATCTATTAAGCTTCCTATTGCTTTTATTGTGGGGTTATTGAAAAAGTCTCCTAGCGATAATTCAACTTGGAAAGTTTTGTAAATCTTTCCTACAAGTAGATTAGCTTTCAATGAATGTCCACCTATATCAAAAAAGTTATCTTCAAAACCTATTTGTGGAAGACCAAGAATTTCAGCAAATAACTTGTGCAACTTTTGTTCTGTCTCTGTTCCATTAACTTCAGAAGTCTCTAAATTGGAAATAGAAGGTGTCGGTTCAGGTAAAGACTTACGATCAATTTTACCGTTGATAGTTAGTTTAAACTCTTCAACTTCTATTAGGTAAGAAGGAACCATGTAATAAGGAAGTACTTCTTTAAGATAACTTTTAAGTTCGTCCGAAGTTATGTTTTCGTTTTTAACATAATAAGCGCATAAGAAATCTTCGCTAAAGCTATCTTTTTTCGCGATCACTATGGTTTCGCTAATAGAATTATGATTAAGCAGTTTAGTCTCAATTTCTCCAAGTTCTATACGAAAACCTCGAAGTTGTATTTGGAAATCCATTCTGCCCAAATATTCGATATCGCCATTTTCCATGAACCTAGCTAAATCGCCAGAACGATATAATTTTGTCTGTGGTTGATATGGATTATCAATAAACCTTTCATTGGTTAATTTAGGTTGTTTTAAATAACCTTCGGATAAGCATGGACCACTTACACAAATTTCTCCCGCAATACCGACTGGACACTGATTCATATTTTTGTCCAATATCATGATATTGTGGTTAGAGATTTGGCTTCCTATGTTATTCTGGTTTTCTTCAATCTCAACTGTCCCGATTTTTTTGCAGGTACTAAATATTGTACATTCTGTAATGCCGTAGATGTTATAAAGAGGAATGTTCGGGAATTGTTGGTGCCACTCTTTTAGTTTAATTGGTGCAAGAGCTTCTCCTGCTAGTATTATTTTCTTAAGAGAGTTCTGATTTATATTCGAAGATTCCAGACCCACCGAAGAGAAATTATAAAATGCACTTGGTGTTTGGTTTAGGATTGTGACTTTCTCATCAATTACCAACTTAACAAACTCTTGTGTGTTTCCTGCTAAATTGCTTGGAATAACAATTAATGATCCGCCATTTAATAATGATCCAAAAATTTCCCATACAGAATAATCGAAGCAATAAGAATGGAATAAAGTCCAAACATCTTCATTATTTATATTTAAATCACTGATCTGATGAGAAAGAATACTTGCTAGATTGCTATGTCTTAATATTACTCCTTTCGGTTGTCCAGTTGAACCAGAAGTATAAATAATATATAACCTGTCTGAAGGTTTTAAATCTAGGTTTAAGTTATCATCAGGTAAAGTAGATAATTCTGCTTTTGTCGTATCGTAATTTACTATTTTAGAATCCGAAGAAATTCTGTCATTTAAATGGCTTTCCGTAATTGTGACCAAGGCCGCACTATCCTCCAATGTGAACTTAATGCGATCCAATGGGAAGTTTGGATCTATAGGAACATAAGCAGCTCCAGCTTTTATCGTTGCAAATATTGCAACGATAAGATCCACGGTACGCTCCATTATTATGGCAACATGATCACCAACTTCAACGTTTAATTCATTTCGAAGATGATGAGCTAATTGGTTAGCTTGCTTATTTAATTGTTCATAACTTAAAGTTGTATCCCCGCATTTAAGTGCAATTTTGGTTGGATTACTGTTGACTTGTTGCTCGAACCATGAAGCGATGTCTTGTTCAGAAAAAGTTTTTTCCTTAGGCTCAAGGCTAAGTTGTTCCTTTTCCGCTTCGGTAAGTAGCGTTAAGTTTTTGATAGGAGAAGAAGGATGTTCTACAATTGAAGAGCATAAATTCAGAATGTGCTCTCCCGATCTAATCATTTTCGGAGTTCCAAACAGGTCTTTATTATACACCAAGTTTAATGTCAACCCATTGGAGCTAAGGTGAAACATAAAAGCTAAATCATGAGTACATCCCGTTTGGTTTGATACTTCTTGCACATGAGAGTTTATCTGAGTGAAATCCGTGAAATCAACATTTTTGAGATGATCTTCATAAGTTACTAACACATCAAAAATAGGTGATCTACTTAAGTCTCTTGGAATATCAAAATCCTCGATCATTTGGTCATATGGATAAGCCTCGCGAGCAAAAGCTTCTCTCACTGTGTCATTTACATTCTTAATTAATTCATTAAACGATAGATCACTAGAAACTTGGTTTCTCAATGGGAGAAGATTTACAAAGAATCCAATTTGATCCAAGAGTGATTCGTGATTTCGCCCAATCGATGGAGCACCAATTATAATATCGTTTTGATGTGTATATCTGTGCAGAATTATATTTACTATCGCGCTTAAGGTGGCAAATAGTGTGCTTTGGCTTTTTTTACTTAGAGCAATTAGTCCATTGGTGGTCTTCTGATCGAAATTTACGTCAATCATTTGACCAATATGAGTTTTTCGAACAGGTCTTGGGAAATCAAGAGGTAAGTCCAAAATAGGAAGATCGTTAAGTTTATTCTCCCAATATGCTTTAAAGTTTTGATTATTATCTTGAAGTAAATCGTTTTGCCATGCTGCAAAATCCTTGTAATTCAATTTAAGTGGAGTCCGTATTATGTCACTTGATGGATTATTTAATTTTGCATACTCCTGTTTTAAATCATTGATAAGAACTTCCATTGACCATCCATCGCTAATTATATGATGCATAGATAGATAAATCCGATACGCATTCGGAAGTTTTACCAAGGTACCTCTAATCAAAGGTTCGTGTTCTAAATTAAAAGGTTGATAATCGTGAAAATTACGAATGGTGTTTAGTTCATCTTTAGGATCTGAATTGCCACTTAGATCTTCATAAGCTAATTCAAACGATTCGTCTTTATGTATTTTTTGCCTTGGTTCACCTTCAATACTTATGAAATTAGTTCGTAGAGATTCGTGTCGTAGAACGGTTTGTTTAAATGCCTCTTGAAGATGACTTTCATTAAGACTACTATCGAAATTTGCCTTGCCAGAAATTATATAGCCATAATACCCTTCATTTATTTGGTCTAGGAGCCAAAGTCTACGTTGAGCAGATGATAGAGCATAATGTTCCTGAGGTTCTATGACAGGGATTTCTACCAGTGGCGATGAACCATCAGATTCTGCTGAAGTATTATCAATAGTTAAAGCCAGTTCTTCGAGGTCTTTTGCATTGAAAATTGTTTCAACTTCAATTTTAACCTTGAATACATCTTGAAGCAATCCGACTAGTTTAATAGCTGAAAGAGATTGACCTCCCAATTGAAAAAAGGATAGGTTTATTCCTATTTCGGATATGTTTAGTAATTGGGTAACAACGTTGGTTAGTTTAATCTCGGTTTCTGTAGTAGGTTTTTTTAGTGCGCCTAAGGTATTACCTACTAGTTTTAGCAATTTCCTACGATCAACTTTTCCACTAGTAGTAGCTGGAATATCATCAATAAAATTCCATGACGTAGGAATCATGAAGTAGGGTAAAGTATTACTTATATGTTCTTCAAGATCCGTGATTGACAGTTCATTATCCTTTTTTACAACAAATGCTCCAAGAGTAGGTTCTTGGTCGTTCAATTGAATATCAAGGACTACTGCTTGGTCTACTCCTTCATGAGATTGAATTTGATGTTGAATTTCTTCTAGCTCTATTCGGTAACCTCGAATTTTCACTTGTTGATCTTTTCTGCCAGCGAATTCTAAATTTCCATCTGGAAGCCACCGAACTAAATCTCCAGTGAGATACATTTTTGCACCAGGTTTAAAAGGGTCGTCAATAAACTTTTCCTTATTGAGTTCTTCCCTATTAAGATATCCAAGTCCAACACCAATACCAGCAACGCAAAGTTCACCAGTAAAACCTTTCGGTAATAAGTTCAAGTGATCATCTACCACATACAAGGTGTGGTTGGCAACCGATTTGCCTATTGGAATACTACTCGATTCAACTTCTTGTACATGATGAATAGAAGAACAAATGGCCACCTCGCTTGGACCATAACCATTGTAAAACTTTAAGATTTTATTAAATCTATTTACATCTTTTAGCCGGGCAGCCTCTCCAACTGAGACAATGGCTTTGACTCCTTTTAATTTTTCTTCTTCAAGCAATGCAATGTAAGGAGGAGCTAAAATTAGAATATTAATGTTTTCCTTGTTTATGTATTCAGTAGCGGAATTGATATTTTCTAGTGTGCCTTTAGAAGGTATACAAATTCTAGCACCCTGGACCAAAGCAGCTGAAATTTCAAATAAACTGGCATCAAACGCATAAGAAGCGAACTGTAGAATGGTATCGCTTTGTTCCACATCAACAAAAGCATTGAAATTTATAGCGGTATTACTTAATCCCCTATGAGTATTAATCACTCCTTTAGGCTTGCCCGTGGATCCAGAAGTATATATGATATAGGCTGGATCATGTCCAGATATCTCCATTTTATTGATAGGAGGAACTACAGAAGTATCATTTGATGATAAGGGGTTTAAGAAAGTTAAATCGGAATATGTTAACTTATTTTCAGATAAAATGATTTTAGCATTGCAGTCATCAAGTGTGTATTTTATTCTCTCTTCAGGATAGTCGACATCAATTGGCACATAAATAGCTCCACATTTAAGAATAGCAATAAAAGAAATTGGTAACCAGTTAGACTTTGTTAAAAGCACTGCCACACGGTTACCCTTCTCAATACCTAGTGCCTGAATTTGGTAAGCTAGTATATCGGATTTTTGAGCCAACTCTTTCCATGTAATAATTGAAGTCTCATCTTGAAGAGCGATCTCATTTGGAATATTCTTAGCATGGTTGTTTATCGAGGTTAAAATGGTCTCGTCAACTTCTATTTTTGGACCCGTACCTAATTCAAGAAGTTCAGTTTTTTGAGTGTCACTGATAAGTTCAAGATCTTTTAACCTGAGATCTAAATGAGTAAGTTGATTAAAGAATTGATTGAACGCATTCTCTAAAGTTTTTAAAAATATTCCATCCACTACATTGCTGTTGTAGATACATTGAATACTTAGGTTGGATTCTTCATTCTTGTGTAGAACAAAACGAATGTCCGAAGAGCAGTTCCAATTATGATGTAGGTTGTTGTAAGAAACTTCTACGTTGGTTAATGCTTCCTTGCTGTCTTCAAATTTATGCCAAGTGTCCAGAATTGCCCCATAAACTGCTTGGTGCTTGTAACATGTACTAAGATTGTTTTTTGTGTTGCCAATTAAGAGTTTCAGTTGAATATCCTCTTTTATGGTTTGAATTAGATAAATAAACTTGTCAGTTACACTTGATGGGTCTTTACTAAAACGAGGGATTTTTAGAACTACTTCATCTTTACGAAGTGCTTTGTGTAGGATAAATTGTACTGCACAAACAAACTGAATGTAGATGCCAAGCTCATTACCTTTTACTAAGCTCAATATATTTTTTGCAGCAACTTGAGCTAAATCGAATTTGATTTCCTGAAATTCAGCTTGGGTATTAGCCTGAATGCCATTTGTAAGGATAAGAGGTTCATCTACTTGTGAAAGCAAATTTCTCCAATATTCTGGTTGCTCTGGTTCCAACGTGTTTTTAACTTGTTGTGAAGCTTTTGAAGTATTCATAAGATGATTCAAGTTCTAGAGTTGGTACAATTGTAAACGTTTAGTAGCGGTAAATTAAAAATCGAATCCAAAATCCTCTTCTGCAAAATCCTCATTTTCTGAACTATTAGATAGAATAATATCTCCTACTACTGTGGATGGATTATTAACTAGTGTTTCCAATATGGTCAAATACCAAGTGCCTAATTGTTGGATGGTTTCATGTTTGAACAGTGATTTTCTATATTCAATGTTGTAGCTTATTTTGTTAGTATCGAAGAAGTTGAAAAATAAATCAAATTTGGCTACGATATTTTGCCTAGCAAGAACATTGAGCGACAAGTTATTGTTAGTTTCTGGATCTCCTTTTAAGTCAGTATTGGACTCGGTGAACCTCTGAGTCATCATGCTTATTGCCACATCAAAAATAGGATTTCTACCAGGGACTGGTTCAATTTTTCGATCCACTACTAATTTGTCGAATGGGTAGGCACCGTAATCAGAAGATTCTAAAATAGTCCTTTTTACTTTATGTAGAACGTCTTCTAAAGAGTCATTAAAATCTAAGTGATCTTTTAGTACTACCGAATTTACAAAGAATCCAATTTGACTTGCTAAATCCTCATGATCTCTGCCAGCTACTACACCGCCAACTACAATTTCATTTTGCACACACCATTTGGCTAATAAAACCTTTAGTGCCGTCGTCATCACAGCATAAACCGAGACTCCTCTTTTTGAAGCTAAATCTCTTATTTGTTGTGAAAGCAGTTCGTCGCAAGTGGAGCGAACAATCCCTCCGTCTTGGCTAGGTTTATTACTTCTCTCGAAGTCCAATGGTAATGCTAATTCCTGAATGGAATCTCCCAATTTTTCATCCCAATACTGCTGTAAAGAGTTACTTCCTTGATCATTAAGTAATTCATTTTGCCACGCGGCATAGTCTTTATATTGTATGCGTGGAGTAGTAAGAGGGTTCTTTAATCCATTTTTATAAGAGTAATAAAGTTTGGTTACCTCGTTGGATAAAACCTCAATAGACCATCCATCAGAAATAATATGGTGCATGTTAACTATTAAGAAATTCGAATCTTCGGATTCGGTAATTAAATGTGTACTTATTAGTGGTCCATGTTCCAGATCAAATGGGATGTTATTGATTTCATGAATCAATGCATTTAAATCCTCTTTCGATGAATTGGCAGGTAAAGTATGCTTAACGAAGTTAAATTCTAAAGCAGGATGGATTTTTTGTTTAAGAGCATTATCCACCTCAACGAAAACCGTACGTAGAGATTCA
>JAHDFW010000197.1 GCA_020627945.1 Cytophagales bacterium | reverse complement strand
CCGGATCGAAAGTTATTACTCTTACAGTATCTCCATACTTTTCTCCAAACAAGGCAGTAGCTCCCATCTCTCGTGCCGTATTAATTGGTACGTTTTTCTTTTCATCCAAGCTAATTCCTTCTCGAATTTTAGAGTTAACCATTTCTTCAACGGTTTCTAATTCTTCCTCACTAATTTTTTGAAAGTGTGCAAAATCGAAACGTAAATGCTTAGGATCTACCAATGATCCTTTTTGCTGAACATGATCTCCCAAAACTCTCTTAAGCGCGGCATGAAGTAAATGCGTTGCTGAATGATTCTTTTCTGTTAATCTTCTTTTCTTAGAATCTACTACCGCTCTGAATGTCAAACTGGTATGCTCTGGTAACTTTTCAGTAATGTGAACAAATACATCGTTCTCCTTACGAGTGCCTGTAATGTAGGTTTTTTCACCACCTACTTCAATGTATCCAGTATCACCAACTTGTCCACCACTTTCAGCGTAGAAAGGAGTTATATTAAACACTAATTCATAGAGATTCTTTTTCTTAACCGTTACTTCTCTATACCTAGTAATTTTAACATCGGCTTCTAAAAAATCATATCCAACAAATTCCTCAACATGATCTTCTTCATTTACCATTACCCAGTCAGACTTATCTTCCTGAGCAGCTGAACGTGATCTCTCTTTTTGTTTTTCCAATTCCGACTTAAAGCCTTTTTCGTCAACATTGAATCCTTGCTCTTTTGCAATTAATTCCGTTAAGTCGTAAGGAAAACCGTAGGTATCATATAATTCGAAAGCAAATGCTCCTGACAACTCAATTGCTGCGCCTCCTCCGTGATGATCTTTATCTATTTGTTGTTCCTTGCTAATTGGATTATCCTTAACGTAGTTTTCAAACCTCTTAATTCCATTTTCCAATGTTCTTAAAAAGCTTGCTTCCTCCTCTTTTATTACCTTCTGAATAAAGTCTGATTGAGAATCCAATTCTGGAAAGAGATTTTTGAATTGTTCTCCAAGAACAGTAACAAGGTTATAGATAAAAGGTTCCTTCTTATCTAAAAATGTAAAACCGTAACGCACCGCTCTACGTAATATTCTTCTTATTACGTAACCCGCCTTATTATTTGAAGGCAACTGACCATCTGATATTGCAAATGCCACTGCACGGATATGATCTACAATAACACGGATTGCAATATCTATTTTGTCATTATCCCCGTAAGTTTTACCGGATAACTCCTCAACCATTTTTATCAATGGGGTAAAGACGTCGGTGTCGTAATTAGACTCTTTTGCTTGAATAGCCATACAAAGTCTTTCAAATCCCATACCTGTATCTACATGTTTAGCAGGTAGGTTTTCAAGACTTTTATCTTTCTTTCGATTGTATTGGATAAATACGAGGTTCCATATTTCAACCACAAGCGGGTGATCTTGATTTACTAAAGTAAGGCCATCAATTTTATTTCGTTCTTCATCAGTTCTTAAGTCGATATGAATTTCTGAACAAGGTCCACATGGGCCTGTTTCACCCATTTCCCAAAAATTATCCTTTTTCGAAGCTAATATTACTCTTGATGAATCGATATGCTCACTCCATAACTGCCTAGCCTCATCATCTAACTCAAGTTTATCCTCTTTATCTCCTTCAAAAACGGTCACATAAAGCCTATCTTTTGGCAATTGATAAACTTCAGTAAGTAATTCCCATGCCCACGCAATAGCTTCTTTTTTAAAATACCCTTTTGAAGAATCTTTAGGATCACCAAAAGACCAGTTACCTAGCATTTCAAATAAAGTATGGTGATACGTATCATGTCCAACCTCATCCAAATCATTGTGTTTACCAGAAACACGTAGACACTTTTGAGTATTGGCAACGCGATTGCTATTTGGAACTTTGTTTCCTAAGAAATAATCTTTGAACTGATTCATCCCCGCGTTAATAAACATAAGCGTAGGGTCATCTTTGACCACCAAAGGGGCGGACTTCACATAGTTATGTTCTTTACTATTGAAAAAGTCCAAAAATTTTTGTCTAATCTCTGCAGAATTCATATGTGCTCAAATCTTATTAAAGTGCAATTAAACTGTAAAAAAACATCTTATAACTTGTTTTAAATAAAAAATGTCCTAAACTTTGCACTGTTTGTCCTAAATATTATTACCGTTTAAACGGTTAATTTTGTGCAAAAATAACAAAATAAAGGTCTCAAACGCATGGCGAGAATAAAATATTATTACGATACCGAATCATGTAAATATGAGCGTATTCGCGTTTCAACGGGAGATATCGTTTGGAATGCCTTAGGCTTTTTGGTAGTATCGTTATTGATAGGAGGAGGAATAGCATATGGATATTTGAGTCATTTCGAATCTCCTGAACTTGCGAAAAGTAAGGCTGAAAATGAAGAACTCCTTTATAGATATGAAATCCTTCAACAAGAATTAGGCTTAGTTGGTGAAGAACTAGGTGCTCTTCAAGATAGAGATGACAATCTGTACAGAGTGATTTTTGGAACAGACCCTGTACCTACTTCTATTAGAAAAGCGGGGCGCGGAGGTTCTGTTAGGTTTCAAGAATTAATAGACGAGGTTAAGTATAACGATGAATTAATTGTTTCGACGTCCTCTAAAATTGATGAAATCAAAAAGAAAATGTACATCCAAAGCAAATCGTACGATGAAATTGCTGGATTAGCAAAGCAAAAGGAAAAGATGTGGTCATGCATACCGGCTATTCAACCCATTAGTAACAAGGAACTAACTAGGTTAGCCTCAGGGTTTGGTCCAAGGATACATCCAATTTATCATGTAAGAAAAATGCATACAGGTATTGATTTGACAGCAAAAAGAGGTACACCTATCTACGCTACTGGTGATGGAAAGGTAAAGCTTGCTGAAACTAAATTCGGAGGTTATGGTAAGCAAGTAGAAATTGACCATGGTTTTGGATACGTTACTAAGTACGCTCACATGAATCGTTACATAGTAAGAACTGGTCAAAACGTAAAAAGAGGAGAAATAATTGGATATGTTGGTACCACAGGAACATCTACGGCACCACATTTGCATTACGAAGTAATATACAAGGGCGAGAAAGTGGATCCGATACATTACTTCTTCAATGATCTTACACCAGAACAATACGAAGAAATTCTGGAATTAGCTTCTCGGGACACTCAATCTTTGTCCTAAACAATAATTGCTAAAATATTAAATTATGAGAAAAGCGATAAGCTTAATGCTGGTGGTATTGGCGTTCACCAATTTTTCTATGGGTCAAGTTAAGTTTAAGGCCGTTGGAGATATTATGTTAGGGTCTAAAACTCCACGAACGATTTTACCATCAAACAATGGTCAGGTATTTGTAGATTCTCTAGGAGGACTTTTCGACTCGGTAGATTTCGTCTTTGGAAACCTAGAAGGTGTATTTGTAAATAACGAGGTTAAACCGCGAAAATGTAGTCCTGAATCTAGAGCTGCTGGTAGATGTTATGAATTTGGAATGCCTGATAAAAATGCGGTGGTTTTACAACAGTTAGGCTTTGATGTCTTAAGTATGGATAACAACCATAATTCTGATTATGGTAGCCAGGGAGTTTCACATACTAAACAAACCTTAGACAACTTAGATATCGATTACATTGCGAAGAAATCTCCGATTGTAATTGAAAAAGACGGAGTGAAATATGGGTTTATTGCTTTTGGACATTCTTCTATTTCATACCATGTAGCTCACATAGAAAACACAAAAAAGGTGATTTCAGAATTAGATTCTAGATGTGACATAGTAGTTGTTTCGTTCCATGGAGGAGCAGAAGGCTCTAAAGCACAGCATGTACCAAACTCAACCGAGACTTATTATGGAGAAAATCGTGGAAACCTCGTTAAGTTCACTCATGCTGCGATTGATGCAGGTGCGGATGTAATATTTGGACATGGACCTCATGTTTTAAGAGGATTAGAACTCTACAAAGGTCGTCTAATATGCTATAGCTTAGGTAACTTCCTAACCTACGGAAATGTAAGTATTTCTGGGGTTAAAGGATTAGGTGCTATTGTTGAAGTGCAATTAGATAATACCACTGGAGAATTCCAAAGTGGCAACATTTGTCCAACACGTCAAAAAGCTCCAGGTATTCCATATAAAGACAATACGAAAGAAGCAATAAGCGTGATACGACGACTTAGCTCTGAAGACTTCCCCAACAGCCCACTTGAAATAAACTCAGATGGGGACATAAAAATCAAACCGTAAGTTTTGATAATCACTTGCTCCTATTTAGTTTTGATATTTCAGAACTAACACGCAATGCCATATAAAGATAAACCAGTAGAAAAAATGTATTACTCGATGGGCGAAGTATCCAAGATAATTGGAGAAAACCCCTCATTAATTCGGTTTTGGGAAAAAGAATTTAGTATTCTAACCCCAAAGAAAAACTCTAAAGGCAATCGACTATTCACTAGCAAAGACCTTGAGAACCTAAAATTGATTCACTATTTGGTTAAGGAAAAAGGATATACACTTAACGGAGCAAAAGAATACCTCAAAACAGAATACAAGAATACCAAAGATAAACTTGAAATTATCAACTCTTTAGAAAGAACTAAGGAATTTTTAGAAGAACTAAGGAATAACTTGGAGGAAAATGATGAAAATGCTTTTTAGATAAGATAAAAAATAGTAACTTAAAGGTATGAAAGAAAAAGATTTGATGTATAAAGTCGGTCTTGGAACCATACCAGGAGTAGGCAATAAAAATTCACAATCCCTACTTGCCTATTGTGGATCAGCCGAACAAGTTTTCAAATCTAACAAACAAGAACTATTAAAGATTCCTGGCGTTGGAGAAAACCTAGTTAAAGCAATACTCGATGTAAACACCTTACGTAAAGCCGAAGCAGAAATAGAAAACGCCTTAAAAGCCAATTTACAACTAATCTTCTTTACAGATAGTAATTATCCAAAGCGACTTAGACAAATTTACAATGCTCCTCCCCTACTTTATTATGGTGGTAACGCTAATCTAGATAGATCCAAAGTACTTGCAGTAGTTGGCACTAGAAAAATGACTGGCTATGGTAAAGAAATTTGTGAGCACTTTATTAGCGAACTCAAGAACACCAACATACTAATAGTAAGTGGTTTGGCGTACGGAGTAGACATTTGTGCGCATAAAGCAGCATTAGACAACGGTCTTGAAACCATTGGTGTACTTGCTGGTGGTATGGATAATATCTATCCCGGAAAACACAAAAACATTGCTTACTCCATGATGGAGCAGGGTGGCTTGTTAACCGAAGAAAGATTTGGGACAGTTCCTTCTGCACCTAAATTTCCCGCAAGAAACAGAATCGTAGCTGGACTAAGTGACGCCGTACTCGTTATAGAATCGGCAGAAAGTGGAGGATCGCTAATAACTGCTAATATGGCGTTTGAATCTGACCGTGAAGTCTTTGCAGTACCTGGTAGTATAAGCAACCCTTATTCTGTAGGATGCAATAATTTAATAAAAAAGCAAAAGGCACATCTGATCACTAGCATAAGTGACCTTCTAGAAGAAATGAATTGGGTAAACGATGCTGCGTCTCCTCAAACTAAAATTGACTTATCGGCCCTAAGCAGCGAAGAAAAAACACTAATACACTGTATTAAAGAACAGCCAAACATCAATTTGGATGAACTATCCTATAAACTTGCTACAAATTCAGAAAAAATTACTCCATTACTTTTAAATTTGGAGTTTCAAGGTTTAATTGAAGCTATTCCAGGTAAAAAATTTAGAAGCAAGTTGTTCGTTTAATGCCAATTTATCAGTTATCCGAAAATATAATTTTTCCTGAAGTAAATGAAGCCGAAGATGGGTTGTTAGCAATAGGTGGAGATCTTTCAGTAGAACGGTTAACACTAGCTTATCAATCTGGAATCTTCCCTTGGTTTTCTTCTGATCAACCTATTCTTTGGTGGTCGCCTGATCCGAGATTTGTACTTTTTCCGAAAGAACTTAAAATCTCCAAAAGCATGAGATCATTACTGAGAAAAGAGTCTTTTAAAATCACTAAAAACCATGCATTTTCTGAAGTGATTTCAAATTGTAAAAATGTATCTCGTAGAGATCAAGAAGGAACTTGGATAACTCCAGAAATGAAAGAAGCTTATATTGCATTACATCATTTAGGATTAGCCATCTCGTATGAAGTATGGGACGAAAATGAAAACCTCGTAGGCGGATTATATGGAATTCAATTGGGTAAAGTGTTCTGTGGCGAATCAATGTTTGCTAACGTTTCTAATGCTTCAAAATATGCTTTCATTAAGTTTGTTCAAGAATTCGAAAAAAGTGGAGGCCTACTTATTGATTGTCAGGTTCATACAAAACACTTAGAATCCCTTGGAGCTCGAAACATTAGTAGAAAGGATTTTATGGACATACTTAATTCGTCTAAATAAAAAAGGAGCAGGCTAAACCCGCTCCTTTAGTTAGAAAAAAACACCGTGATTTACCCAAAAATCATTTCAGCTAGCCTTTTTAGCACCTAACATCAAGATTTCGTTTACAACGATCTCAGTTACATAGCGCTTTTCACCTTTATTATCAGTGTAACTTCTAGTCACAAGCTTACCATCAATAGCAACTTCGGTTCCTTTTGTTACAAAGTTTTCTACAATAGAAGCTGTGTTGTTCCAAGCAATTAAATTATGCCATTGGGTATCATCTACTTTTTCTCCTTTGGCAGTTTTGTAACTTCCATTTGTAGCCAACGAAAACTTAGCTAGCTTTTTACCGGACTCAAGATTTACAATCTCTGGGTTTCCACCTAAATTACCGATCAACATTACTCTGTTTCTTAAATTGTTCATAAGACAAAAAATTATATAGTTAAAAAATTAAATTGTTACTGGATTAAATGATTGTTCGATTAGTTGTCACTATTTAAAATCAAAAGTTCGTGCACAACTATTTCGGAGGTATACTTTTTATTGCCATGTCGATCAAGGAGCGTATGAGTAACTAACTTTCCTTCAACGGCCACCTCACATCCATTTTTCACATGTTTATCTATCACATCAGCGATATTGTCCCATGCGATTATGTTGTACCAATTAGTCGTAAACTTTCCCACAGACTCCTTTTCGTATTTAATTTCTGCTAATACGAATGAGGCAAGAGTCTTACCCGACACGAGTCTTAAAATACGTGGCTTACACCCTACCGTGCCTATCACCTGAACTTTGTTTTTTAGATCTTTCATAATAATAAATGTTGAAATGATTGACGAAATGACTCTTTGCCAAAACGAACGATACAAAGTTGCAGGAAGGAAAAAATTATAATCGGTTGAAAAACAATTGCTTGCGTTTATAGTTGAGTGTAGTCGTTTGTTGTCGATTAAACCACCCAAAATTCACTCGTTATAATATTTGTATTTTTGAGGTTTATTTTATATTTAGCTCCTTTTATTTACAATTTCCACCAGATGTATGAGTGAAAAATTATGTTTGGAATGCAATGAACCACTGATAGGAAGAATTGATAAGAAATTCTGTTCTGATTATTGTCGCAATTCTTACAACAATAAAATCAACAAAGACCAGACGAATTTCATTAGAAATACGAATAACCGTTTACGAAAGAATTGGCGTATTTTAGAAAAGTTAAACCCGAAGGATAAATGCAAAGTCCCTAAATCTAAACTTGA
>JAHDFW010000196.1 GCA_020627945.1 Cytophagales bacterium | reverse complement strand
CCTTATAATCTCCTTGCGAAAACAACGCTCCTGAAGGATAAAAAAACTTCCATGGTCCATTAGGGCGACCATTAACCAACTCTCCTTCGGTTCTTAATTCTTCGTTTTGATAAAAATCTAGAGAATCTTGAGCAAAACCTGAAACACTACATACCACATATAGTAAAATGACCAAAACATGAGCCAAATTCACATGTGGTCTTAAGGAGTTCAGAATTGTTTTTCTATATATCAAGTTAATAGTTGCAAAAGTATTTATAATAAAATTTTAGTGTGCTCTAACCGGAAAAGTATAAACCAAGTTCATTTTAACTAACATTTCGTTACGAACTGCAGGAAGAAATTTCATACCTTTTAACAGGCGTACAACTTCTTCATCAATTCCATATCCGACTGGACTAAGCACAAAAGCATTAGAAACCGTGCTATCTGGATTCACATTAAACGAAACCATAACGTTTCCTTCAGCTTTGACAATCTTAGACTCTTCGGAATAATTAACATTGTCAAACACATACTTGAACAAAGCTTGCTCCCCTTCTGGGTAAGACGCTTCACGAGTTGTAACGACCTCCATATTTTGAGAATCGTCATATTCCTTTTTCTGGTAACCATTGGATTCTTCATTTTGAGCGAATACGCTAGCAAATCCAAAAACAAATGTAGATAGTAAAACTATTTTTCTCATAATCTTCTTAACTTATATCGTTGAAAGTATAAAACATATTTCAACGTGGCAAAATTTATTCCAATATTTTGTTTTTAGTAAATAAACCTGTACTTTTTGCTTTTATTACAACGTAAAAAATGATCCAAAAGAATTTGAAAGGTGTTTGTCTGCTGGTTATCACGTTGTTGGCAATAAACCATGGAAATGGTCAGACCTATAACAGTACTAACGGTGCAAAGGCAAACGGAATGGGAGGAGCAGTAGCTAATGTAAGCGACATTTGGGCTACTCAAAACAACATAGCAGGGATTGCGAGAGTAGAAAATCCTGGAGTTGGAATGTATTATTTAAACAGATTTGGCGTCTCAGGACTCAATTATTATTCTGCTACATCTGTAATTCCAATGAAATTCGGAAGTTTCGGAATTAGCTTGGATAGAACAGGTACAAAAAGTCTTAACGAGCAAAGATTAGGAATTGGTTATGGCCATAATATTGATAATGTAAGTTTAGGTGCAAAAATAAACCTATTACAAGTTTCAATGCAGGATGTAGGAACTAGAATGGTAGTAGCAATGGAGTTTGGCGGTATTGCAGATCTTACCAAGGAACTTACATTTGGTGCTCACATTTACAATTTCAACAAAGCAAAGGCGGGAGATTATCAAGACGAGCGTTTTAGTACCGTTATGAAGGCTGCCATAAGTTACAAACCTTTCGACAAACTAATGTTGAATTTAGAAACAGAAAAGAACATCGAATACGATAATGACATCAAATTTGGTATCGAATATCAAATTTTGGATAAGGTGTATTTCCGATCTGGCTTTTCAATGTTAACACAGTCTGGTGGAATTGGTCTTGGATTCAACATGGACAAATTCGGAATTGACTATGCGATCAATAGTCACAATTCTCTTGGCATCTCTAATCACTTCTCAATCAATTATTTCCCTAAAGGAAGTAGCAAAAAAGAGTAATTATGTGGGGATTTAGGGAATTAAGGATTAAAGGTTTTGCGACCGCAGTTTTATTGTGCGTTGCTTTGGCATCTTTCTCACAGGAGAAAGATCGAAGATCAAGAGGTAATGATGGAGTGGATCTTGATGAAATTATCCAAGATTTAGTACAATTAGATGATGATGTGAATTACGAGGACATGTACGAAAGCATGTTTCAGTATCAACGTAACAAAATCAACCTAAATAATACAACTGCGGAGGAGCTTAGAAACATCTATATTCTTTCCGATTTGCAAATCAATAGTTTAATGTCACATATTGATCGTTATGGGAAGCTACTTTCCATTTACGAATTGCAGTCCGTACCTGGTTTTGATTTAGTAACTATTGCCACATTATTGAATTTTGCAGAGGTACGTGAGCAATCTATAAACATTAGTAATCAGCCATTCTTAAAACGTTTATTAACAGAAGAAAACAACTCGCTGATATATCGAATTGAGAGTCCGTTGGAAGACCCTCGTGGTTATATGCCTGTTGATAGTAATGGTGAACGCTATTCAGAAGAATGGTATCGTAAATTCCAAAGTAGAGCTAGGAGAAATGACAGCACTCCTTATTTAGGAGGTTCTTTACGACATTTGCTTCGTTTTCGTGTAAATCATAGAAACGATTTTCAGATCGGCCTTACAGCAACCAAAGGTTCTGGTGAGCAATTCACTTGGGACCCTTCAACTAAACGGTACGGGTTTGACTTCTACTCCATGCACTTTGTAAAGTATAACGTGGGTAGACTTAAAAGACTGGCTTTAGGTGACTATCAGCTCCAATTTGGACAAGGGTTGATCATGGCTGGTGGTTTTGCCATAGGTAAAGGGTCAGAAACAACACAAACTTTAAGAAGAAGTAATACAGGTATTAGACCTTATACCTCTACTATTGAAAATGGTTTCTTACGCGGTGGTGCTGCAACCGTAGAAGTTACTAAAACGATTGATGCAACCGTATTTGCGAGCTACAATAGACTAGATGGTAGTGTTCTGGACACCAATGACCTTGCAGACCAATTTGCTAATGCTGCTGGAGACGAAGGATTCAATGTTTCTTTGGTTGAATTAACCAACAACTTCAGTTCGGGATTTCATAGAAAAGAAACCGAATTAGAGAAAAAACGTCTCGTAGGACAAGCAGTTGGTGGAGCAAATCTTTCTTATGTTAGTAAAGATCGTCGATTAAAAATGGGAGCAACTTATGTGCATACCCAATATGAAGAAAACTTCAACCGCCAAGATCGTACTTACAACGCTCTTGAATTCAACGGTACTAAAAACTCCACTTACGGTGTAAATTATAGTTACAACTGGCAAAATTTCAACTTTTTTGGTGAAGTTGCCCAATCGAAAAGTAAAGGTGTAGGACTTATAAATGGATTTGTGTCTAACCTTTCTCAAAAGGTAGAATATGCGATGCTTTTTAGACACTACTCCCCTAACTTCCATTCGTTTTATGGTAATGCTTTTGGTGAAGCATCCAGAAACATTAATGAAACAGGACTTTATTGGGGATTGAAACTAAAACCAAGCAAAAAAATAACGGTCGCTGCGTACTATGACAAATTCAACTTCCCGTGGTTATCATCTAGAACAGATAATCCAACGGTTGGTGATGAATATTTGATGCAATTCAACTACAAAATTTCACGTAAAATAATGCTGTATGCCAGAACGAAAGTTGAGAATAAGGAACGTAACGCTCCTGACAATATCACAAAATTAGATTATACAGCAACTGGTACAAGAAAACAATATCTATTAAACATGGATTATAATGCCTCCAACGTGGTATCCATGAAATCTAGAGTGCAGTTTAGCACGTATGACATTGGTGGCGTAAGAACCAGAGGTTATGCAATTATACAGGACTTTAATTTTAGAGTAAATAAATGGACATTCAGTACTCGATATGCATTATTTGATACCGACGATAGCGATAACCGCCAGTTTGTCTATGAAAAGGATGTATTGTATGCTTTTGCAATTCCAGCCTACAACGGTAAAGGAATTAGAACATATGTTGTTGCACGTTACAAGGCTTCAAGAAAGTTAGATTTTTGGCTTAAAGTAGGGCGCTATTTGTATGCATACGAAAATGATATTACCGTTGGTTCTAGTTTGGACGAAATTGCAGGTAATCATAAAACTACTGCGCGATTCCAAATGCGAATTAAACTTTAATTATTCGCAAAAAGGAACAATATTTGCAGAAGCATTGTTGCTATATAGTTAAACAAAAACTAACCTTTTTTAAGGAATATTAGTATAAAATGAACTGGAGTTTCCTGGCCAAAACCCATACTTCCGACCTTGTCTATGACTTTTACAAGTCCATTCACGAGATAAACGAAGCCGATTGGAATGCTGTTGTAAATAATCGCAATATTTACTTGTGCAAATCTTATCTTTCAGCAGTTGAAGATTCGAAAAAAGATGAAATCCAATTCCGATATATAATATTTTATGATGATGAAAGAACTCCAGTTGCCGTTTCCTACGTACAACTAGTTGATTTTCATGATCGTGGCACAAAATACTACGACCAAATCTGTAAAGTTCAGGATATTTTTAAGAATACCATTTTAAGTGCTCTTAACATCAAAGTCATGGTTTGCGGAAATGTATTTTCCTGTGGAGAAAATGGCTTTTTATTTACTGAAAATGTCAATCCTGGTCAAGCGTATGCCGCTTTGTGCAAAGCATTGTTCGAACTTCGTAATAATGAAAAATCAGAAAACAAGGTTTCCATTCTGCTCCTGAAAGAGTTTTGGCCAGAATCTTTTAATAAAACTGGTGTTCTTACAGAAAACGATTTCAAAGATTTTGAAATTGATGTAAACATGGTCCTCCCTATTCATCCTTCGTGGAACAATTTGGATGACTACCTGTTTAGCATGGTAACTAAATTCCGTACAAAGGCAAAAGGAGCATTTAAGAAATCAAAAGATCTGGTAATCAAAGATTTTAGTTCTGCAGATATAAAGGAACATCAAAAAGTAATTGAGGAACTATATCAAAATGTAGTAGAAAGAGCTGATTTTACGGTTGGTAAGTTAAATCACACTACCTATGAAATGCTTAAGGACAATCTGGGAGAAAATTTCATCTTCCGTGCGTATTACCTGAACGATCAAATGGTGGGCTTCACTACGGCTTTAATTTCCGATGAAATGGTGGATGCAGGATATGTGGGACTGAATTACGAATTCAACCTATCCCATGCCATTTATCAAAGAATGCTCTATGAATATGTGATTCTTGCAATTGAGCGTAAGGTTAAAGAGCTTCGCCTTGGCAGAACAGCGGAACAAATTAAGAGTTGCCTTGGAGCAGTACCTACGAATATGAAATTATTCGTAAGGCATAAAAATACGGTTTCGAATCATTTAATTACACCAATAGTAGAATCCATTTCTCCGAGTGAGTTTGAATTGCGCAAACCTTTTAAAGCGTCTTTTAACGCTTCTGAACCCAATTAACATTAATTAAATGGACTCATTAACACAAGTTGTTTTAGGAGCCGCCGTAGGAGAAGCTACACTGGGTCAAAAAGTTGGTAACAGAGCTATGCTTTGGGGAGCTATCGGAGGATATATTCCTGATCTAGATTTTTTATTTAATGTTTTCATGCATGACATTCGCGCAGATGTACTCCATAGAGGATTCATGCACTCTCTTGTCTTTTGTATCTTATTCGCCCCGATAATGGGCTGGCTGCTGAATAAACTCTACCAGCGTAAAAACTTAAATGCAAGTTGGAAACATTGGACGTTTCTCAGTTTTATGGCATTAGTAACTCACCCGTTGCTGGATTGCCATACCACCTATGGAACTCAAATCTTGTGGCCACTGGACGTGCGAGTAGCCTATAACAATATTTTTGTTGCTGATTTTGCTTACACACTTCCTTTTATGATTTGTGTAATCATAGCTATGGCCCACACTAGAAACCTAAAACGTAGGCGATTCTTTAACAATTTAGGACTTATCCTGAGTACAAGTTATATGGCCCTTACGTTGGTTTTCAAAGGTGTAGCACATAGCAACATTGCTGCTGCATTGGAGAAACAAAATATAGAATATGTACAGCTTAGTACTCAACCGACTCCTTTAAATTCCATTCTTTGGAGTGCAAGAATAGAAACTAAAGATGACTATCTTGTTGGGGCTTACTCCATATTGGATCCTGACAATGATGTTACATTCACATCCATAGGTAAGAACAAAGCTCCATTAGAAAAATATAAAGATGAGTATCTGGCTCAAAAACTAGAACAATTTACGAATAGTTGGTATACCCTTGAAGAAAAGGATGGCAAGTTATTGTTTCACGATGTGCGTTTCATTCAAATGCTTTTACCCGATGATCCAATTCAATTTATCTTCAGTTACGAGTTGAAAGTAGAAAATGATCAGTTAATTGATGCTCGCAAAATTCAAATGCGACCGGACCCTGAAGAAATGAAAGGTGCTTTTGGTCTACTTTGGGAGCGAATCCTAGGTAATAAAAACCCAAAACTTTAAGCATAAAAAAAGGTTCAAAAACGTAATTTTTGAACCTTTCCAATTCTATTGAAATTCTTTTACACGAATTGGCAAATAACCCCTCCCATCAAAATTGAGGAAATCAACCAATATCCAGTATTAATAAAAATATACTTCCAACTTTTTCTTTCGAACAAGGCATTAGTTGCCAACAAAGGAAATATAAAAGTCAGAGTAGCTGCAAAACCATGCAAAGCTCCATGTCCAAAGGTTCTAAAGTTACCTCCATACTTGCTAAAAATCATAGCGGCATCTTTATAAGTTTCAGAGTTCACATCTTGCAACTCGGGAGTATTCATCAATGAAAAGAATCCCATTTGATGTATGGTCATCCCCATAAGTGCCACCCCTATTAGACAGGCAAAAACATAACTCAGGATAAATATAACTGCCATATTAGCCCCTTGCATCTTTTCTTCCGTCATTCCGGCCGCCTCCATCCAAGCCGTTCCTAGAGTTTTAGGGTTATACCAAATAAAACCAATTACAAGTGGAATAAGCGCTGCTACAGGTATTATCCACCAATTCAAATCTTCTAGCATAATTTATTGTGTTTAGTTAAAAATGTATTCTTTCCAAATCTAGCTATTATTAACCTTAAATCCACTTTATTTTGTATAAATATAATACAATATACGAATGGCAAAAAGGAGCATTAAAACACCAATGATTTTGTATGTTGTAGAGAGTACTTTAGGCTTCAAAAACCTTTTTATTTTCTGCGCAAGCAAAGCTTTCAAGGAATCGGTTAACAAAATCATAATCAATGTCACTGAAAGATAAATACAAACCTCAGTAAATGTAGCATAACTCGATTGAGCCTTACCTACAATAGCTATCCAAACTGCAAAAACAAAAGGATTTACAAAGTTCACCAAAAAACCCTTAGTAAAGAACCCAATAAAATTAGTTGATTTTAAACTACTTGTCTTCACCTCCGCTATTTCTCCTTTTTTGAAAAGGTAAGCTCCTCCAATAAAAAATAAAACTATACTTCCTATTATGGCTATCCAGAATTCATTGTTCTGATCAGTAAAAAAGGCAGATGCACCATAATAACACAGAACAACACATACTACATCGCTCACGAAAATCCCTAAAGCAACTAAGAAGCCTGACCGGAAACCGAACTGCAAGGAAACTTGGAGGAGAGTAAAGAACACAGGACCTACAAAAGCAACCATTGCCAATCCCGTAAGCATACCTTCTAAAAATGCCATTGAGTCTAAATTGATAATTACTCCACAAATAAACGCTTTTCTAAATTTATACCATTATTAGCTTCATATTATCTCACGGAAATAATACTTTTGAGCCACTTTTTAAACAGTAGATATGAAGATCAATAAAATAATTTTTCCAGCCTTATGCGCTTTAGTTATCAGCGCTTGTACTAACAATGCGGAAAAAGAAAACATAGACTCAAACTCTGAGGAACAAACTGAAAATACTACAATGCTAAACAATAAGCTTCACTCCTATTCCAATAT
>JAHDFW010000011.1 GCA_020627945.1 Cytophagales bacterium | reverse complement strand
AAGCGTATGGGACCTTACAAGAGCTTTTATGCCAATGGCAACAAAGAAGTTGAAGGTGAATATCTAATGGGTCGTATGAATAAGAAATGGTCTTATTATTCTGAGACTGGTAAACTAGAAAAATTCGTTGTCTACAAGAACGGAAAAATTGTTAAGGAAAAAATTGTCAAATAAATCGAATTTGCGGAATTTCGCCCGACAATCTAACCCTTCATACCGTGCAAGCTATTAAAGAAACACGTTTCGACCTACCAGGTCAAGAAAAGTTCTACAAAGGAAAAGTAAGAGACGTATATTATTGTGGTGAAAACCTTATAATGGTAACATCAGATCGTATTTCCGCATTTGATGTCGTATTGCCAAGAGCAATTCCTTTTAAAGGTCAGGTTTTGAACCAAATTGCCCAACGATCTCTTAAGGCTACAGAGGATATCGTTCCTAACTGGATTCAAGGAGTACCAGACCCTAATGTCGCCATCGGTTTAAAATGTGAACCATACCCTATCGAAATGGTGGTACGTGGTTATCTAGCAGGTCATGCTTGGAGAACTTACAGAGATGGAAAAAGAGTGCTTTGCGGAGTTGCGCTACCAGAAGGCTTAAGCGAAAATGATAAGCTCCCTACTCCGATCATTACTCCTACGACCAAAGCTTCCGAAGGACATGATGAAGATATTTCCAGAGAAGAGATTCTTATGCAAGGAATTATCTCAGAAGAAGATTACAAGCAGCTAGAGGAATACACTTTAGCATTGTATAATAGAGGTACTGAAATAGCAGCTAAGCAAGGTTTGATATTGGTAGATACGAAATATGAATTCGGTAATCATAATAATCGAATCGTACTTATGGACGAAATCCACACACCTGACTCCTCTCGTTATTTCTACGCCGATACATATAAGGAATTGCAAGATAAGGGTGAACCTCAACGACAACTTTCTAAGGAATTTGTACGTCAATGGCTAATTGAAAACAACTTTCAGGGCAAAGATGGACAGCAAATTCCAGAAATGACTGACGACAAACTTAAAGAAATCTCTGGCCGATATATCGAGCTTTACGAGAACATAATGGGTGAAAAATTTGAACCTCGTTCTACAGATAATATTGAAGACGATATTTACAAAAACATCATCGATTATCTGAACACCCCAGTTTCGTAGTATAAATGATACAAATTTGTGGGAACTTAACCCAGAATAAATTAGTTTTGTGATGGATAGGTGAATTAAAAGTTATATTCGCCAGAACCTAATTTTTATAACATTTGATATGAAATATTCAGTTGATAAAAGAGATAAATACACCATTTTAAAGCCGGAAGTAGAGAAGTTGGACACCACTGTGGCTCCTGACCTCAAAACTGAATTCATAAACCTCAACAACGAAGGTACCAAACATATGATCCTTGATTTATCTACAGTGAAATACGTGGATTCTTCAGGTCTTAGCGCAATTTTGGTTGCAAACAGACTTTGTGGAAACAATAATGGAGCATTGGTGATCACATGTTTAAACGACCATGTGAAAAAACTCATCCAAATTTCTCAATTAGATGAGGTATTAAACATTCTTCCTACAGTTGAGGAAGCTTCTGAAGCAATTTACATGCACGAACTTGAATCTGATATTAAGTCAGAAGATTCAAAGGAATAATATTCCTTAAATAGCAATTACAATAAAACAAGGGGCATTATTGCCCCTTTTTAAATTTGAAGGTCGTTTTCGGCCTGTTTGGGTCTATATTTGATAGACCATTTTTGATCTATGAGATTTGATGTTACGATATTAGGCACTTCTTCCGCTACTACGGCGTTTGGAAGAATGCAAACCTCGCAAGTGGTCAACCACAACGAGCGTTTGTACCTAATAGACTGTGGAGAAGGAACTCAACTACAACTCCAGAAGTATAAAGTCAAAAAGAGTAAAATCAATCATATTTTCATCTCACACTTACATGGAGATCATTTTTTTGGTCTCATCGGACTTATTTCTACAATGCACTTGAATGGTCGAACTCGACCGCTCTACCTCTTTGGTCCGAAAGGGTTAAATGAAATAATTACGGTTCAACTTAAACATTCGTTATCTTTTCTAAGGTTCGAAATAATATTTCATGAAACGGACCCAACACGACAATATGTTTTGTTCGAAAATAATGAGCTCGAAGTCTTAACCATCCCATTAAATCATCGAATTCCATGCAGCGGATTCTTATTTAGAGAAAAACCTAAGAAAAGAAAACTAGATGGCGCTTCTCTACCAAAAAATCTTGAATTACATCAATACGATCTTCTACGCGAAGGGAAAGACGTGGAGGTTGATGGTAAGGTTTACAAAAACGATGAACTCACTATCCCTCCAAAGTACAATAGAAGTTACGCCTTCTGCTCTGACACACAGCCTTTTGAAGAGTTCTTCGACTATGTTAAATCCGTTGATGTAATGTATCACGAAGCTACATTTACCCACGATCAAGTGGAGCGTGCGCGAGCTACTCATCATACTACAGCTCATGAAGCTGGCCAAATTGCAGCTCGGATTGGCATTAAAAAGCTAATTATTGGACATTTTTCTGCTCGTTATAAAGAATTAAGTCCTATATTAGCTGAATCAAAGAAAGAATTTAACAATTCTTATTTGGCACAAGAGGGTCTAACTTTTGAAATTTAAAATTATCGAACCTAAAGGCTTTTTTAACGACAAACGTTTAACGCTTTATTTGGTACTTTCCGCAGTCTTTCTTACTAGTGCGGTTACTGCCGAAATCATTGGTGTGAAAGCTTTTTCTTTTGAAAAAATTATTGGTATTGAACCAATCCCACTCCCGTTATTTAGCATGGACAGCATTAGTCTCCCCGCTGGATATATCTTGTGGCCCGTAGTATTCATCTTTACTGATATAATGAATGAGTATTTTGGTAAAGCGGGAGTTAAGAAAATCAGTTGGTTAACCGCCGTAATGATCTCATTTGTATTCCTTTTTCTTTTTATTGCAGCGCTTTTACCATCTCCAGATTCTTGGGTTGAAAACAACATGTATCAGGACGCTGACAAAAAGATTTATCTCGGAGATATAAGTTATTGGGTAAATAAGATTTTCAATAATGGAATTGGGATCATTATTGGTTCATTACTAGCTTTCTTAGTGGGACAGCTTTTGGATGCACGACTGTTCCAAATGATTAAGAAACTTACCAAAGGTAAATACATTTGGCTCAGAGCAACGGGGTCTACTTTTATATCACAGGTTTTCGATAGTTATATTGTAGTAATTGTTGCCTTCTACGTGGTTCCTATGCTTATGGGCTATAAACATGAGAATCTTAGTGTTGTTATAGGTTGGGGAACAATAGGCTATATTTATAAAGTAACAGTTGCCATAATTCTTACACCTGCAATATACCTTGCACACAACTACATTGATAAGTATTTGGGAAAAGAATTACTAGATCAAATGCATTTTGAGTTTAAGCAGTCTGTTGGAGATGAAGATTAAACTAACTTAAAATTCAACAACGTCTTTTTACTTACATATTCCCCAACGTCTCTTCTACTACCTTATTCAACTGTCTTAATTTAAGATCTTGACGTTCCTCAAGCTTAACGTTATCTAGTATCAGTCTTATACAATCTCTAATGATTGCATAACACCCTAAGAAGTTGCTGTATTGATAAAAATCCAGCATTCTATAGACATTGCTAAAAGTAGTTTCCAAATCCTGATCTCCCACTTTAAACCTGCACAAATCGTAAATGATATAAGGGTAAATAAGCATTTGCCCCTTACGCTCAATGGTTAAAAAGCGGCGTTGCGTAATTTTATTGTTGAATAAGTTTACTACATCATCAAATCTATTTTGGTTAAATAAAATGATAAAACGATGGATGTAAATTTGATCTAAGAATTCGCGAACCTGACTATTATGAATATCTACAAAGAATATATCGTTGTAACTTTTAGCTTTACCAAATTCTTTATTCTGGATATGGTATTGTGTACGAACCATCCTAAGGAAAATTTTGATTCGTTCAGAATCCGAATTCTGTGAAAGTCGTTCAGCTTGACCAAGCATCTCCTTGGATACAAATCCACTCCCGCTATTCATTTTGGTACTTAAGCTAAGAATTTGCTTCTCAAGGAAACCTGTATCCTCATTACTTTTCCCCAATTCCTCCAGATAGTACTCATAACGTTGTTCGTCGTACGTCTGATTATAGATCCGCACCAACAAGGAGTATAAACGAGCAATATTCTCCTTACTATAATACCTTCCTTGCTGAATATCTCTTTCCATGGTCAATGCTATTTGTTTCGCATCCTCCCATTCCTTCGTATTTATTTTATGTTCACATAGTATTTTAGAAAGTCGGAATCGATAACCATCTATAAGTAGATTGTTTTCCAGCATATTTTGAATTTTGCGAACTTTCTTCTCAATACTAGAAAGTCCATCCTTTTTAGAGCGATTCAAATCCAACTCTCTCAAAAAGTATGATGCTGCCAAATTGGTATCGATCATATCCATATTGTCTTCAAGCACATCATAATATGTCTTGATCTCATTTTGCTCCTTAACTTTATAGAAAAACTTACGTAATTCATCCATTAGAAGTAAAAAAGAGTGAATATTATCAATATTGGTCTTTCGCTTAATTAACTGACGAAGTCTCTTTTTAACGGAATTTATGTTGTAAAAACTAATGTCCTGAACCAAATCCTTTCTTAAATCCTTATCAAGCAACTCAATATCAAGTCCATCCAAAAAATTGACAATCTTGTTTTTTAGTCGATTTTTTATCCTCTTCTCATAGGGCTTATCTTCAGCAAAATGTCCCTTAGTTGCAATCTGATTATAGACATCATCAAAAATCTCTTGCTCAGACTCATGCAACTTAGGCTTCAGGTTTTTCACTATTTTTAGCTCAACCTGAAACAAATTGTTAATAAAATCATCAAAAAATTCTCTTTTCCCAGACATAAAATTTACAAGTCCAAATTTAATATTAGATCAAAAATAATGCTTTTTTAGTATTTTGCAAGAGTTATAAAGGTTTAAAAATCATAGAGTCCATACAAAACTTCCAAAAAAAATATTTTTTTTATATAAAGGATTTTTGCTTCTTTGTATTTGCAAAGCAACAACAACTAATAATTGAAACTTATGAAACGAGTAATTATTACATTAACTTTAGCCGCTAGCGTGTTACTAATCGCTTCTTGTTCAGGTGGATACACATGTCCTACATACATGAAGATCGATGACAAGCAAATGGAAAAGATTGACGATACTCAGGTAGAAGCGACGGAAAGAGTATAATTAATCATTAGTTTTACTGAAAGCGAATTTGATGGCCTGAAACATGATTTCAAGCCTCATGATGTAAAGGTACACCTAATAAGTACTTAACCATCGTTTAAACAAAGGTATTAAAAAAGCCGTTAGGAACATCCTAACGGCTTTTGTCATTTATACGCTGCTAATTTAACGCAATGCGTGGCAAGTGCAGGATCAAGTGCCGATAACTATGACTCAGGTACAAAAGTTGGACCAATTGAGGATCAATCTCAATATCTGGGGATTTGATTTTTTTTTGTGGCTTAGTTATAAAAATTCTAAAAACACATAAAAAAACTGGTTATAAATTTCTTCATAACCAGCTATCTTTCTTTCAGGAGTTATACTAACTAAGTATACTTCTTCGCATCTTCTACCGTAATCTTTTCATTACTTAGAATAATTAGGCGTTCAACTACGTTATGCAATTCTCGAACATTACCTGTCCATTCCATTGTCGTAAGGTGATCAACTGCCGCTTTATCAATCGGCTTAACTTGGATTCCAT
Organism: Cytophagales bacterium; assembly: GCA_020627945.1. Taxonomy (GTDB): domain Bacteria; phylum Bacteroidota; class Bacteroidia; order Cytophagales; family JAHDFW01; genus JAHDFW01. The sequence continues at coordinate 35,013 of JAHDFW010000011.1, read as the reverse complement.
GATCCTTACAGATATCTGACAAAAACTTATCTACAAGCAAAGGTATATCTGATTTACGATCTTTAAGGTCTGGCACCTTAATCACAATCACACTCAAACGATGATATAAATCTTCTCTAAAACGTTTTTCTTCAATCTCCTTCTTAAGATCTTTGTTCGTTGCAGCTAAAATCCTTACATCAACTTTGATATCTTTATCTCCTCCTACTCTAGTAATTCTATTTTCTTGTAAAGCTCGAAGTACTTTTGCCTGTGCAGAAAGACTCATATCTCCTATCTCATCCAGGAATAAAGTTCCTCCGTTAGCCAATTCAAATTTCCCAATTCTCTGTTTTACAGCAGAGGTAAAAGCTCCTTTTTCATGACCAAATAGCTCACTTTCAATTAATTCTTGGGGAATAGCCGCGCAATTAACTTCTATTATTTTAGATTTTGAACGATCAGACGCTGAATGTAATGCTCTCGCAACAAGTTCTTTTCCTACACCATTCGATCCATTAATAAGAACTCTAGCATTGGAAGGCCCAACCTTTTCAATTTGTTCAAGTACATCCTTTATCTCAGGAGACTCTCCCACGATTTGACTTTTCTTACCTATCTTCTTCTTAAGAACTTTTGTTTCTGTAACCAAATCAGTTCGGTCCATAGCATTACGAACTGTAAGCAGCAAACGATTCAAATCTGGTGGTTTCTCCAAAAAATCATACGCACCTTTTTTAGTAGCATCTACTGCTATTTCAATATTGCCGTGTGCGGACAACATTATTACCGAAGATTCTATACCTTTCTCCTGAATGGCCTCCAAAAGCTCCATTCCATCCATCTTAGGCATTTTTATATCCGAAAGAACTACATTATACTCCTTTTCCAAGAGAAGTTTTAAAGCTTCTTTGCCATCTTCCGCGACATCCACTTCGTAGTTCTCATGTTCCAAAATATCCTTCAGTGTATTACGAATACTTTTTTCGTCATCTACTACCAGTATTTTCCCCATTACAATCCTTAAATTTAATATTCTTGACAATCCTTACACGATGATTTAGAATCACGCAGAATCATCCATCACTCTTCTGTGCAAGGTAATTTTATTTTTTGTAAAATGAAGAATCAAAATTCATTTTTACCAGTATAGAATGCTACAAAACCTTATATTTGAAACCTTAAATTTTTGGAGATGGAACAAATAGTAAAAGATAAGATTGAATTGTGGCTTAGCAATTCATATGATGCAGAGACTCGTGCGGAATTACAGAGTATGATTGATGAGAAAAAAGAAGATGAATTAACGGACGCTTTTTATAAAGATTTAGAATTTGGTACGGGAGGGCTTCGTGGAATTATGGGAGTTGGATCGAACCGAATGAATAAATACACGGTTGGAGCTGCAACGCAAGGACTTTCGAACTACCTCTTAAAATCTTTTCCAAACGAAGAAATAAAGGTTGCAGTTGCTCATGATAGCAGAAACAACTCTTCAAAGTTTGCTAAAATAGTTACAGATATATTTTCAGCTAATGGAATCAAAGTATTCTTCTTTAAAGAACTTAGACCAACCCCTGAATTATCTTTCGCAATTCGTTATTATGGTTGTAAGTCAGGTGTAGTACTTACTGCTTCACACAACCCTCGTGAATACAACGGATATAAAGCTTATTGGGATGATGGAGCACAAGTTTTAACTCCACATGATAAGAATATTATTAATGAGGTAAACGCGATTGAAAATGTTTCAGACATTAAGTTCGAAGGAAACAATGACCTAATCGTACCTGTACTAGAAGAAATTGATGCTGAATATATTAAGGCTGTTGAAAATGTAATTATCAACAAAGACATTATAAGAAAAAATAGCAACGTAAACATCGTTTATACTCCTATCCATGGAACAGGAATCACTATGGTTCCAAGAACATTGGAGACTCTTGGTTTTACTAACGTTAATGTGGTTGAGGAACAATCTACACCAGATGGAAACTTCCCTACGGTAGTATATCCTAACCCAGAAGAAAGAGAAGCCATGAGCAAAGCTTTGGCTATGGGACAAGAAACCAATGCAGATTTAATCATGGCTACGGATCCTGATGCAGATCGAGTTGGAGTTGGAATGAAAAATCATAAAGGGGAATATGTTTTGCTTAACGGAAACCAAACTGGAGCAATTATATTCTATTACATTCTTAAAGCTTGGGAAGAAAACAATAGGTTCAAAGGCAACGAATACATCGTTTCTACTATAGTAACTTCTCCTATCATGGAAAAAATTGCAGAACGATTTAAAGTTGGTTTCTACAAAACATTAACTGGTTTTAAACACATCGCAAAGGTAATCCGTGACAAAGAAGATGTGGAGAAGTTTGTTTGTGGAGGAGAAGAAAGCTATGGTTACATGTTGGGCGATTATGCGCGTGACAAAGACGGTGTCGCTTCTTGTGCTGCTGTAGCAGAAATGACAGCCTGGGCTGCAGAAAACAACAAATCCTTGTTCGATGTACTAATGGACATCTATATGGAGATCGGGTTCTATAAAGAACATATGACTCCGTTAGTGCGAAAAGGAAGATCCGGAGCAGAAGAAATTGCCAAAATGATGGTAAACTTCCGTAACAATCCTCCTAAGCAAATTGATGGTTCTACCGTACATACTATTTACGATTACCAAGAGCAAACTATACTTGATGTAGCTTCAGGTAATGTTTCAAAACTTGAAGGGTTTCCTGTTTCAAATGTACTTCAGTATCAAACTGAGGATAACGCTGAAATATCGGTACGTCCAAGTGGAACAGAACCTAAGATCAAGTTTTACATCAGTGTAAACGAAGCCATGAATTCAAGAGATGAGTTTGATGCAATAGACGCTCGACTTGGAGAAAAGATTGATCGTATTTGCAAGGAATTGGGGATTTAATCTCTTAGGGAAGAGCTCTTTAAGAACGGCTATTGATGTTAATTGATTGATTAATACCTCAATAATTCGTTATTTTTTTGTACATTTTGACTTCGTTTCTAACCTAACGATGTTAACAAACTATAACAACTTATGAAAAAACTATACTTAGGCTTTCTTGTTTGCGGAGTAATTACGACTTCTGCATTTGGCCAAGGCGAGCAAAGTTCTTTTACGTCTACTGGTCGTGGAGGAGTTGCCACAACATTTGCATCTGATTATGAAGCAATAGGACTAAACCCTGCAAACTTGGGTATGGCTCCTAAATATGAAGGAAAAAATGTTTCTTTAGGACTTACCGAATTTGGTGCTTCAGTATATTCAGAAGCTCTTGCTAAGCCTGACTTGCGAGGTATGTTATTTGGTTTTGCTGATGGTACAAGCTCTGACTTCACTCCAGAAGAAAAGGCACAGGCTGCAGCAGAATTTGTAGCTTCACCATTAGCTATGAATGTAGATGTTCTAACAGTAGGTTTCTCCGTTTATGGCGAGAAATTTGGTGGAATTGGATTTACAGTAAAAGATAGAATTTCTTGGTATTCAGAATTTAACCAAAACTTCTCGGAGATGTTGTTCCAAGGATATAATGCAAGTTATTTCGATCGCTATGAACTAGTAGACGGAAGTAACATACCTGTTGATTCGTTGGCAGCATTAAACATTCCACCAGAGGATATTGTTAGAGGTTATGTAGACTCTCTTCAAGGCAGTTTGCTTTCAGACGTATTAGACGGTACTCGAATGACAATGAACTGGTATAAAGAATACAACCTTACCTACGCAAGAGGATTTGAAATAAACGAGAATCTAACACTTTATGGAGGAATTGGATTAAAGTACTTGCAAGGTGTAGCTAGCCTTGACATTAATGCTCAAAACGGAGAATTTGTAGAATCTTATGCTGCTACTTCCCCATTTTTACCAATCAATTATGGAGGACTAAGCACCAATAACGTTGCAAACATTGACACCATTAATGATGGACTTTTTGGAGTATTACCAGAAGCTATTGGTACTGGTATTGGAGCGGATTTGGGGTTCAACATTCTTTTAGGTGAATGGGATATTGGGTTTGCTGTAACGGACATTGGAAGCATTAATTATACAAGAAATGTATATTCCGTAAATGATGTACAACTCGTTGATCTGAGTAGTCCTGGACTGGATAATTATAATCTTTTTGAAGGAGCTAGTACTTTTACAGCTGATAACGGAATCGTAGATTGGACCCCTTTGCAATCTAAAAAAGTTCAGTTACCTACTGTTGGTAGAGCAGGAATTAGTTATACTCACAAAATAGGAGAAGATCGTAAAGTTGAATTTGGAGCAGACGTGATTCTTCCTCTTAACGGTGTAGCAGGAAACTACCAAAATGCAATGGTCGGAGTTGGTGGTGATATCAGTATCCTTAAATGGCTAAACGTATCTACGGGAATGGTACTAGGTGGAAACTACGGATTCAATATTCCTGCTGGTGTGACTATAGATATTGGAAATGGGACTTACGAAATGGGAGTTGCCTCTCGTGATGTTTATACTTGGTTTGGAAACGATGGACCAACCCTATCTTTAAGCACGGGATTCTTAAGATTCCGATTCTAGTTCAATACAAAACTATCAGAAATAAAAAACGGGCTGCAATCAATCTTGCAGCCCGTTTTTCTTTTTATAATACTTGGAGAAGATTAACGAACCTTATCCAATTTAGCTTTTACCTCCTCGACTTTCTTCTTCATGGTAGCTACATCCTTTGTAAGCTGCTCCTGATCTTTCTTATTCTGATCAACTTCCTTTTCTAATCCAACATTCTCTTGTTGTAGTTTCTCGATCGTACTTTTGTTTGATTCTATTTTTCCGCCTAAACTCTCCCCTTCTTTTTGCTCTTTTTCAAGGTTTTTAACCGTCTTCTCATATTCTTTTTCTGCCTCCTCGATTTGATCGTTGATATCCTCTCTGTAGCACTCTACCCCAAAATCATGTAATATCTTTTTAGCTGTACCAAAGCTGCTGCTTTCAGAAGTTACATACTCCGTACCAAGGTCGATGATCCACCAAACCTCTGTAGTACCTTTACCTCCTTCCACTTTGGTCCACATCTGTACTGGAGATGAACTCAGTTCAGTAATAGTAGCACCTTCAATTTTGGTTACTCCTCCCTTTTCGGAAGAAGATTTACCTCCAAAATCCTTAAGTTTCTTTTTCCATTGCTTCTCAACAAACTTAGAATCAAGTTCTATGTTTACTCCTAATCCCTTACGAGGCACCTTTGCTACTTCTCTCTCCACTGGTTGCACCGTAACTGTCTGAGCACTCATAACATGCACCGCAAACACTGCTATAACCAGTCCAAAAATCTTTTTCATATCTAATTTTCTTAGTTTTTGCTTAAATCAATTTGTTCCTAATCTACAACATTTATACCAATACTTAAAATCAGGCATAAAAAAAGCGACCTATTGGTCGCTTTCATAGATTAAATTCTAATAAAAATTATCCGTTCATGGACAACAAAAACTCTTGATTGTCCTCCGTACCTTTCATACGATCTAATAAGAAGTTCATTGATTCTACCGAGTTCATATCTGCCATAAATTTACGTAAGATCCATACTCTCTTCAATTCCTCATCCATCATCAAAAGATCTTCTCTACGAGTACCAGAAGCTGGTACATCAATTGCAGGATAGATACGCTTATTAGCCAACTTACGATCCAATACTAATTCCATGTTACCCGTACCTTTGAATTCCTCAAAGATTACTTCATCCATTTTAGAACCTGTATCAATCAACGCAGTTGCAATGATGGTAAGAGAACCACCATTTTCAATATTTCTTGCCGCTCCAAAGAAACGTTTTGGTTTGTGTAATGCATTGGCATCTACACCACCCGTTAAGATTTTACCTGAAGAAGGAGCCGTTGTATTGTGTGCACGAGCCATTCTAGTAAGTGAATCCATAAGGATTACCACATCATGACCACATTCTACCATTCTTTTTGCTTTTTCAAGAATAATATTAGAAACACGAACATGTCTCTCGGCAGTCTCATCAAACGTAGACGCAATAACTTCTGCATTTACATTTCTAGCCATATCTGTAACTTCCTCAGGACGTTCATCAATAAGCAATACAATCAAATGAACTTCTGGGTGGTTTTTAGTAATTGCATTTGCAACTTCTTTCAACAAAACAGATTTACCTGATTTAGGCTGAGAAACGATCATTCCACGCTGACCTTTTCCAATTGGTGCAAATAAATCTACTACTCTAGTTGACATTGAACCAGACTTATGGCTTAAGTGCAGTTTTTCATCTGGGAATAATGGGGTAAGGTGCTCAAATGGAACACGGTCTTTAATTTCTTGAGATGTTTTACCATTTACTGACTCCACTTGCAGCAAAGCAAAATACTTCTCTCCTTCTTTCGGAGGACGAATTTTACCTTTTACAGTATCTCCAGTTTTAAGTCCCATCAACTTAATTTGAGAAGGCGACACATAAATATCGTCTGGGCTAGCTAGGTAATTATAAGTAGCTGATCTAAGGAAACCATAACCATCTTGCATGATATCCAATACTCCTTCATTAGTAATGGTTCCATCAAATTCCTTAAAAAGATCTTTATCTTTTCTCTGATTGTTGTTGTTATTATTGTTATGGTTGTTCTTTCGATCGTTACGGTCATTGCGATCGTTTCGCTCCTCTTTCCCCTTGTTATCGTTTTTATCCGACTTAGGATCAGCAGGCTTTACTTCCTTAGTTTCAACTTTTTCAACCGGCTTTTTTGCTACTGCTTTTGCCGCAGGTTTTGCCGCTGGTTTCGCTACAGGTTTTGCTGACTTTTCTTCTTCAACTTTAACTTCTTCTGCAACTGGTTTTTCAACTTTTTTAGGAACTGGTTTACGTGCTCTTTTAGGCTTTGGCTTATCTTCAGGCTTCTTTGCTGCTGGTTTTGCCTTCTTGTCTTCCGTTTCCAAATTGGTATCGACGTTCAGACTAAAATCTAATTCGAACTCCGACTTTTTCTTTTGTGCTTGAGGTTTCTCAATCTGACCTGAAAGAAGATCTACTAGTTCTTGCTTTCTTAATTTGTTAACGTTTTTAATTCCTTGTTCTTCTGCTACCGCACGAAGCTCAGATAAGAGCATAAGCTCTAACTCTTCAACACTATGCATAAATCAAATAAAATATAAGATGGGTTTTTATCAAAAAGAATGATTGATCAAAAAATGAAAATTGATTCCTGAGTTGGAATCCTAGTACATTGATGTTGCAATGATAGAATAACTATCGTTATTTACCAAAGTAAACACCTTTTTTTTTATCGGAGTTCCTTTATAGTTTAAACCTCTATTATATAAACAGGAACAACGAGAAATACTAACTTATAACGAACCAAGTCAGGTTATCTTATATCTTTGGAACCTGAAACTCAAATAACTTGTTTCGACATACCTATACAGTTATCTAAATTAATAAAGTTTTATAATGGCTAAATCGGTAAAACACATCTTTCTATCTGGATTAATGGGACTCTTAAGCTTGCTCCCAAGAATTAGTTCTGCACAAGAAAAAGACTGGAATTCCTCACAAATCAAACTAGAACTCGACAAATTAAGAACATTGGGAAGTGTACTTTATGTTGCGGCACATCCCGACGACGAAAATACGAGGTTAATTTCCTACTTAGCCAATGATACTAAAGCGCGCACAGCATATCTTTCGTTAACTCGTGGAGATGGAGGTCAGAACCTAATTGGAACCGAAAAAGGTGCTCTAATGGGACTTTTGCGTACACATGAATTACTAGAAGCCCGAAAAATAGATGGCGGTGAACAATATTTTACCCGCGCTGTAGATTTTGGTTATTCTAAAAACCCAGAAGAAACATTTACGAAATGGGACAAAAAACAAGTACTGGCGGATGTTGTATGGAGAATCCGTAAATTTCAACCAGATGTTATCATAACTAGGTTTCCCCCAAATAGTCGTGCAGGACATGGACACCACACTGCTTCAGCAATGTTGGCTGCGGAAGCATTTGAATTGGCTGCAGACCCCACCGCTTTTCCTGAACAACTTAAGTACGTAACGCCATGGCAAGCAAAAAGGCATTTTTTCAACTCAAGTACTTGGTGGGATAAAGAGCTTGCTACAAAAGCAGCAGGAAATGATTCTATAGTTACTGCGGACATAGGAAAATTCAACCCTCTTCTTGGTAAATCGTATTCGGAAATCGCATCAGAAAGTAGATCTATGCATAAAAGTCAAGGCTTTGGATCTGGTAAAAGAAGAGGAACAAGAACGGAATATCTAACCCTTAAACAGGGTCCTACTCCTAGCTCCAATAGTATTTTTGATGGTATAGAAACAAATTGGAACCGACTAGAAAATTCGAAAGGAATTCAAAAAATGGCGGATAAGTTGTATGCGGATTTTGATCCAACTTCTCCTTCGACATCTGTAGCAGGTCTTATAAAACTATATAATACCGTTAAAAAACTACCTGAGTCTAATTGGTCTACGTACAAACTAAAACAAATTGAAAAACTAATTGTTGCTTGTTCAGGGGTTTGGTTAGAAGCCACCACAGGTGATTATGGAGCAACACCAAAAGAAGAATTTAATGTTAGCCTTGAATGTCTAATTAGAAGTGATCTTAATATGAAGATTAACAAGGTTTCAATGGCTGGTAAAGATACAACCCTTGGAAATCTAATTGAGAACAATCAACCATTCACATTTAAGACAAGTACATCTCTTCATACATTTTTTGCGACCAACCCTTACTGGTTAAACGACCCATACGAAGGTATGTTTCAAGTAGAACAGCCTACTCTAATCGGAATCCCAACCAATTCCAACGCTCTTCCAGTGCAATTTGATATTACTATTGAAGGGGTTAATTTAAGTATAACAAGACCACTAATGTATAAATGGACGGACCCTGTAAAGGCCGAAATTTATCGTGAATTTGTGGTACTACCGCCTGTTACGGCAAATATTACTGATCCTGTATATCTTTTTGCATCGGATCAACCTCAGCAGGTTGGCGTGACGGTACGATCTAATTCAGAAAATGCTTCTGGTAAGATTCAACTAAAATTACCTAATGGTTGGAAGTCAGAACCTGCTAGCATCAATTATCAAATAGACGGTAAGTATGTAGAAAAAATGGTCTACTTTGAGGTAACACCTCCAAAAGATCAACAAACCGCTCATATGTCGGTCGAGGTTTGGCAAAATGGGATAAAAGACAATGCTAGAAGCTTTATTGAAATTGATTATGATCATATCCCGAAACAAGTATTGCTTCCTCAGGCACGTTCAACCATCGTTAAAGTAAATGTTTCTTCAAAAGGTAAAAAAGTGGGGTACATTGAAGGAGCTGGTGACGAGGTTCCTACCAGTTTGAAACAATTGGGTTATGAAGTGGAATTAATTACAGAAGAGAATTTTCGATCATTAGACTTATCCAAATTCGATGTAATCATGACAGGTGTAAGAGCTTATAATACTAAGCAATTCCTTAAAAGTGCTAGGACCGAATTAATGAACTATGTTGAGAATGGTGGAAATTTGGTAGTTCAGTACAACACAAGTCATCGTCTGGTCACAAAGGAAATTGGTCCTTACGACATGAAACTTTCAAGAGATCGTGTAACTGTGGAAGAAGCAAAAGCTACATTTATAAGCCCTGAGCACCCAGTACTAAATTATCCAAACAAAATCACCCAGCAAGATTTTGAAGGTTGGGTACAAGAACGTGGATTATATTTCCCTAATGAATGGGACGAGCGCTACACTCCTATTATCTCTTGGAATGATCCTGAAGAAGACGAAAAACAAGGAGCTCTGTTAGTAGCCGAATATGGAAAAGGGCATTTTGTTTATACTGGAATCTCTTTCTTTAGAGAGCTTCCTGCTGGAGTTCCAGGAGCATATCGATTAATGGCTAATATTCTTTCATTAGGTAAAAAATAGAACAACTATGAGTACGGAAGAAAAAGACAATCTAGGCAAACCTCCATTCTTCAAAAAATGGTCCTCGCTATATTATTGGGTGATTGGATTTCTGTTTACATTAATCCTCTTGTTCTGGGCATTCACGGAATACTTTAACTAATCATTTAAAACCGAAGCAGCTATGGGAATATTAGATTGGATCGTACTATTTGGGACTTTAGGTTTTATAGTGATTTATGGAGCTTGGAAAACTCGTAAAAATGCCAATATAGATGATTACCTTAAAGGCGGTAACCAAATGAAATGGACTACAATTGGTCTTTCTGTAATGGCAACACAGGCAAGTGCAATTACATTTATTTCAACACCAGGGCAAGCCTTTGATTCAGGTATGGGATTTGTTCAAAACTACTTTGGACTTCCATTAGCCTTAATTGTTGTTTGCGCCGTATTTATTCCGATATATTACAAACTCAACGTATATACGGCATATGAGTATTTGGAATCACGTTTTGGACTTAAAAACAGAATGTTCGCGGCATTTTTATTTCTTGTGCAAAGAGGATTAGCGGCTGGAATTACCATTTATGCTCCTGCCATTATTCTTTCGACCGCACTAGGATGGGATTTAAACCTAACTATTCTTTTAGTTGGAGTACTCGTAATAATATATACTGTAAGTGGAGGTAGTAAAGCGGTGAGTTTAACACAAAAGTGGCAAATGACCATTATCATGCTGGGGATGTTTATTGCCTTCTTTATGGTAATTTATAATCTACCTGGATATGTATCTTTTACAGATGCCCTGCACATCGCGGGTTCCATGGATAAACTTGAAGTTGTTGATTTTAGCTTCGATCCTTCAGAACGATATACTCTATGGAGTGGACTAATAGGAGGTTTTTTTCTGGCTCTCTCCTACTTTGGAACGGATCAATCTCAGGTGCAGCGATATCTGGGTGGTAAATCTGTATACGAAAGTAGAATGGGGCTACTTTTCAATGCTGTGCTTAAAATCCCAATGCAATTCTTCATTCTAATGGTGGGAATCATGGTATTTGTATTTTACCAGTTTCAAGATCATCCAGTTCTTTTTAATCCAACTAGTATGGATGCTCTGAAAAACTCTGAAGTAAGAGCAGAAATAGAAGCTATTGAAGTGCGACATAATGAAGCATTCAAAGAAAAAAAGCGACAAATTGCACACTACCTAGAAATAAAAGATCAGGGAAATACAGAAATGATTGATTTAGCAAAATCGAACATGTTTGCTGCAGACCAAGATTTGACAAGTATTCGTGGAGAAGCTAAAACACTTTTGGCCGATAATATAGGAACTCAATCAAAAGACTCTGATTATGTATTCTTAAGCTTTATTATTAAGTATTTACCAACAGGAATTGTTGGGCTGCTGCTAGCCGTTATTTTCTCTGCAGCCATGTCTTCGACCTCTGGAGAATTAAACGCCCTCTCCTCCACTACAACTATTGATTTCTATAAACGTGTTATTAAGAAAGATGGATCAGACAAACATTATCTAAATGTTTCCAAAGCACTAACATTAGGTTGGGGGCTGATAGCCATTGGGTTTGCTCTTTTTGCTCATTTGGTAGAAAACTTGATTGAAGCAGTTAATATTCTTGGGTCGATATTCTATGGAACGATATTAGGAATCTTCTTAGTAGCCTTCTTTATTAAATTTGTCAAAGGAAATGCGGTATTTATCGCGGCGCTGATTACTCAATCCGTAATTATTATAATATTTGCCCTCTTCAAAGATGACATTGCCTATTTATATTTGAATCTATTGGGTTGTTTGGGAATAGTCTTTCTCTCTATGATTATCCAATTAATTATAGGTTCGAAAGAAGAAGCATAAAAAAAGGGCGATCAATTGATCGCCCTTTTTAGTTACTTATTAAGTTCTTTAACCTACTTCTTGCTCCACTTTGCAATAGATTCTTCTAGATCTTTTTTGTAGCTAAACGTTCTTCCGCTTTCTTTATAAGAAGCTTCTCCTAATTCGATTGATTTCTTTGCACTTTTTATAGCACCTTTCTTATCCCCACTATCGGCAAGGATATCTGCTTGTACCCAGTAACTATACCAGTTTTCTTTCAATTCGATTGACTTAGCTATGTACTCTTTAGCTTTTGCCATATCAATTTTATTGTCTGCTAAATAGTTTGCAGCACTTCTATAAGCTCTCCAACGATCATCTTTTAGCGCCTCTTCGATATTAGCCATAGCTTTCTTTTGAACATCAACTTCTATCTTAATAGGCAATGCAATTTTCTCCCATGACATCACAAGCATCGCAGAATTATCAGTAATATCTTCTACACTGTACTTCAATGACTCAACATTCTCAGTAGCTTTTGCACGAACAGAAATACTTGCTGCATCGTTCTTGGTATCATACCCATCTGCTCCCCACATGTCAGTTTTAGTGTTAAACGCTACAGTCCAATTGTCTTTACTTGGTGTAATAAATACTGAATACGTACCAGCCTTAAGCTCTTTACCTCCAACTTTCACATCATCAGAGAATGTGATCATTGTATTTTTGTTAGCACCAGCTCTCCATACTTTGTCGTACGGTACAAGATCTCCCCAGATCGTTCTTCCTTTTACACTTGGTCTTGAATATTCCATTGAAATATCCGTTAGTCCTACTCTTTGCTTAAATGAAGCAGCTGGACTCGGTTGTGGTAATTCTTGTGCCATTAGGTTGGTCACCATCAATGTACAGATTACCAAAAATATACTTTGTAATTTTCTCATAACTATAGTTAGTTTCTTAAGTTGTTTAAACATTTATTACTCCAAATATGATTTTCATATTCTACTCTACCAAATTTTAACGGTTAAAGTTCAAAATAACCACACGTTTTTTAATTTTGTACCAACAAACAATTAAGCAACAATAAGTATGGAAGACTTACTTACAGAACAATATTACGGAAACGATTTAAAACATTGGTTTTATGCGCTTGGCATTATAGTATTGGCTGCGGTAGCGGGTAAAATACTAGCGTGGTTTAGCTCTAAAGTAATTAAGCAGGTAACTAAGAAAACCAAAACAAGGTTGGACGACTTGCTCATCGATATGCTTGAGGAACCTGCCGTTTTTGCTGTTATTATATTTGGTGTTTGGCTTGGGTTTGAACAACTCCATTTCGAATCTCTGACCGTTCATGAGTGGGTCAAAAAAGTCTTCCATGTACTTATTACGCTCAATGTAACCTGGCTGATTGCAAGAACAATTGATGCTTTTATTGAAGAATACATCACTCCCCTTGTTGAAAAATCTGAAAGTGAATTGGACGACCAAGTACTGCCTATTGTACGTAAGGGAATAAGATTTATCATTTGGACTTTGGGAATCATACTTGCTCTTAATAACGCTGGTTATGATGTTGCCGCATTATTAGCAGGACTTGGAATTGGAGGTCTGGCTTTTGCTATGGCTGCAAAGGATTCTGTTTCTAACTTCTTTGGAGGATTTACTGTTCTTACCGATAAGCCTTTTAAGATTGGCGAAAGAGTAAAAATTGGAGGTTATGATGGTAACATCATAGAAATTGGAATTCGTAGTACACGAATGAAGACTCTTGAAGGGAGAATTGTTACAATACCTAATGCAAAGTTCACTGACAGCTTTATTGAAAATGTAACGGCAGAACCGTCGCGAAAAGTTGTTCTCAATCTGGGTCTTACCTACGATACTAGCCCTGAACAAATGGAAGTTGCCCTTGAATCTTTAAAGGAGATTGCAGTAAGACACGCTGAAAACATTGAAGAAAACACTCCTATATCCTTCAACAGTTTTGGTGATTTCTCATTGGGAATATTATTTATCTACTACATAAAACCAGGAGTAGATATTCTTGAAACTCAAACAAAAATCAATTTAGACATACTTAAAACGTTTAATGAGAAAGGATTGGAAATGGCCTTCCCTACTCAAACAATATACAATATAAAACAATAAGGTTGTTTTATTAAATCTAGTATTAAAAGCCAACTTACGTTGGCTTTTTTGTTTCCTTTCAGCCTTGTTCGCCTATTAAGTTTTTATTGTATCTTTACAGTTAGATATACGAGGGAATATGATGAGGAATATAAAAGGAATAGTAATCGGAGTTGGAACATTGTTAGCTAGCGCCACAATCAGTTTAGCACAAATCCCACAAGGGTATTACGCTAATGCTGCTGGTAAAGGTGGGGAAGAATTAAGAACAGCTTTAAGCGGTATAATTTCAGGACATACGGTAATTAGTTATGATGACGTTTGGTATTGGTTCAACAGAACTGACAAAAATGCTTCTGGAAAAATCATAGACATATACTCCAACACACCTGGCACTCAACCTTCGTATATATACACGTATTCCACTGATCAATGTGGGCAATACAGTCAAGAAGGTGATTGCTACAACCGTGAGCATAGCGTGCCGCAAAATTGGTTTGGAGGAAGCGGCCCAATGTATACTGATCTATTTCACGTTTATCCAACCGATGGATTTGTCAATGGTAAAAGATCTAATCATCCCTATGGGGAAGTAGGAACTACGGATTGGACAAGTACAAACGGAAGTAAACTTGGTGATTGTAATTACCCTGGTTACTCAGGAACCGTATTCGAACCAATTGATGAGTATAAGGGAGATCTTGCAAGAACATATTTCTATGTTATTACCCGTTACAAGAATAATATTTCGAGTTGGAACAGCCCTATGTTCTCAGGAGACACTTTATCTAGTTGGGCATTAGATATGCTTATCGAATGGCATGATGCAGACACGGTAGACCAAAAAGAAAGAATGCGTAATGATGCAATTTACGTAGTTCAGAAAAATAGAAATCCTTTTATAGATCATCCAGAGTATGTTGATTTTCTTTGGAAAGGAGTAACTCCTCCACCCCCACCTCCTATGGGTATTGAGGAACTTAAAGAATCGGTTACTCTAAACTTTTATGAAAACACTTTAAGTGTTAAGATGCTTAATGGACAGGCCAATGAACAGCTGGTTGTGTACAATCTGCAGGGACAAGAAATAATGTCCGAAACTATCTATAACAGCAATGTAAGTATCAATTTATCTAATTTTGGATCTGGATTATACGTTGCTAAAATTGGAGCGACTTCTAAAAAAATTATAATCCAATAGTCATGAGTATCTTCGAGTCTTATGTAATCGTTAGCACACGTGTATTGGAAGGTAACGAAGTTCCAACACTTGCCTATAAAGAAGCTCCTGAAGCTGAAGACGACAGTGGTTGGACTATCCTTTCAGGAAATGAAACCGATAAAGAGTTAGATGATCAGGATTCCTTTTTAATTGAAGAAATGTCTAAGGTTTTACAATTGCATCCTTCTCTTAAGAGTGTAGTCTCGTCAAACGAACAGGAAGCCTATTATGTTTTCGAAAATAAACAGTGGAGTAAGGTTGATCAATAATTTCTATTCTTGACTCTTTTAAAGCCTAAATCGGGCTTTCCCCCTTCAAAACCCTTATCTATCTAGACGCATTAGACTCTACTAATCTGTTGGTTTAGTCGTAGGTCTATTTTGGTTCATATCCTTTAACTAACGTCCGTTCGGGATAAGAATTCACGTTAACTATGAAGAATAAAAAAAACGGAACAGATTTAAGAACCTGTTCCGTTTTAAACTTTGCGCTTATTAATTGATTAACGCTTTTCTATCAGTTTGTAGTTGCTTACTTTACCATCTATATCCACTTGTAGATAATACATTCCTTGAGCCGCTCCTATTTCCATAGCGGAGAACTCAAATTGATGTGTGTTCGACGGCAATTTCTCGTCGCAAAGTGTTGCAACCTCTTCACCTAATGTGTTATAAACTTTCATCTTAACATGAGCCATGTTTGCTAACGTTAATTGAATTTTAGTTTTACCTCGATATGGGTTTGGCGCTATACTTAAGTCAACCAATCGATCATCTAAAATACCCGTTTGCTTAGGACGTACATAAACTACACCATCTGCAAAATCGTTGCATGAACCATTGCTTACTTCTAGGAATATTTTATAATCTCCACTAGCACCATACGATGTAATTGCATTTCTAACATTGGTTGTAGATCCATTTCCAAAATCCCAGAACCAAGATGTAGCTCCTGTTGAAGCATCCAACAATACTAAATCTTCTCCAATATTAACCGTATCTGCACTCATTGTGAAAGCTGCATCTACGAACGATACAGTAACTGATTTAATTATTGTATCACAAGCAGAACCGTTACACGCTATCAGAGTTACATTGAACGTTCCTGAAGTCAAGTACGTATGTACTGGATTTTGTTGAGTTGATGTATTACCATCTCCAAAGTCCCAATTCCAGCTATCTGGACTATTACCTGAAAGATCAGTAAATGTTACTGTTCCATTGCAGAATTGAGTCACATAATCAAAGTCGCCGCAAACCTCATTCACCACATCAAAATAAACTGGGATACTCACCATTGGTTGGCTGATATCATTAGTTAATATCATAATAGTATCTATATAAAGACCCGTAGGTAGTCCAGTACCATCTACATCAACTACTAAATTTTCACTCATAGAGCCTCCTATTGTTCCCATAAGTGGAGATACAGTAACCCAAGAGGATAACGCTGTTTGATCCACCGAATAAGTCAAATCAACAGCTCCTGAATTACTCATAACAATAGTATCAGAATCCAATTCATTGACACAGTTATCAACAGCAAAATTCAGAGTATCAGTGTTAGCTCCAAATTGAGCACCAAGAATTGCATATCCCTCAAAACAAATTGTAGTGGTCATATCACTATTGTTTATGGTGAACTGACCATTCACAGCACCTGTTACAGATGGCGTGAACGTCACAGGCACAAACGCTGTATCACCCGGTAGAATAAAGAAGTTAGTTTGAGTTGCACTAACTGTTACATCCGACGAAGTAATGTTATTTACAAACAGAGTATCACAACCAGCGTTCGAAATCCACATTTGTGAATTACCTGTATTTCCAAGTGGAACCGTATCAAACACGACACATTCAGTTTGTACGATAACCTCAGCAATTCTATCAACATTAAATTGAACTGTTGCGGTGATTGTGTCATTCAACGGATCGTTTGTTAGCAAGTTTATTTCACCGTAGTACGTTCCTTGAGTTAATCCGGTCGCATCAAAATTCAATGGTAGCACAGCATTATTACCAGCGGTAACATTACCCGAAGCAGTTGCAAAACTTAACCATGAATAATTCGAAGCTAATGGCGTATAAGTCATTGTACCCTCACCTGTATTCGATAAAGTAAGTGAAGAAGTTGTAATATTATTACAACTGTCAACTCCTGCTACCACAGTATCGTTAGACAATGTAACACCAGGTACTCCAGTACCAACCGCCGTTACACAAACCAATTGGTCCATTCCATTATTCTCGATTAGAATGTTTCCATTAAGAATTCCATTGGAATCAGGCATATAACTTACCGTTACCAATGAACTATCTCCTGGCATAAGTGAGAAGTTAGTACTAGTGGTCACATTAATATTAGGGTTGTCCGATGTAATATTGGTTACATCAAGTACAGTACACCCTGTGTTATATAACATTGTAGAACCAGATGCAGTATTACCAAAGGCAACTATTCCTAGATCAATGCAACTATCAGACACACTCGCATCACTGGTTTCAGTATATACTAAAACCAGTGGTAAATTTAGTACTGGATCTGAAGGATCGTCTGAAGTTATCGTAAACCATCCACTGTAACTACCAGGAATAAGTCCAGTTCCATCAAAAGTTAATGTCACATCTGTTGATCCAGAAGGTGCAACTGTACCAGATGTAGGTGATATCGATAACCACGACATACCTTCCGTAATTGTATAATTAAGACCTGCTAGCCCAATATTACCTATGTTAAGAGTATTTTGAACTATGTCTGAACAATTAACATTTACAATTGTATCGTAATTAAACTGAATTTCAGGTGCAAGCACTCCTACTCCTGTAAGACACACGGTAGTATCCTTATCATTATTAAATACGGTTAGGGTTCCGTTAATCGGTCCTGCAACAGAAGGATCAAATACCACTGGTAACCATGCTGTATCTCCAACTAAAATCGTAGCAGTAGTTTGCAACGGAGTATAATCCCCGTTATCAGAAGTTACATTGGTTACTGTAAGAATGTCACAACCGTAGTTATGTACTGGATAATATAAGGTGTCTGAATAACCTACATAGGTATTTCCGAAATCAACACATGTATTTGAAACAGCAACAAGTGGTTTATTACCAACTTCAAAACTCACAACAACAGCCAAAGTTGCGTTTGCTGGGTCGTTAGTCGTAACTAATATATTTGCATAATAAATACCATCTGCCAACCCTGAACCGTCAGCAGTCATTGTGGTAACCACTGAATCTCCTGCCACAATTGTTCCAGACGATGCAGTATATGCTAACCATGCAACTGGTGGTGCTCCTAAATTATAGATCAGGTTGGCTTGACCTTCATTGTATAAAATAAGATCTGAGATCGTGGTAGATGAACAACTATCCAATGACATAAAGATTGTATCTCCGTTCGAAGCAATGGAAGGTACTCCTGCACCTACTCCTGTAATACAAATAGTACTATCGCCTCCATTAGAAGTAACTAACAAGTTACCTGTTAGTGTGCCATTTGTTATTGGCGTATAAGCTAACTGAACAACTGCGTTACCTCCAACAGGAATCACAAAAGGTGTTGGAGTAACTACTGTTACTTCAGCATTATCAACGGATAAATTAGCAACTGTTAAATCGCCACAACCATCATTGGTAATTGTTGCAAAACCATTTCCAGTTCCAGAATAATTCACTGTACCAAAATCAACACATGCTGTTGGAACACCCAACTGCGGCGCATCAACGATTTCCATTACTACAGGTACAGATATGATACCGTTTGCAGGGTCATTACTAGATACTGCTATTGTTGCATTATATATTCCTGCAGGAAGACCTGTTGAATTCATCATAACTGGTACCGCCAAACTGTCTCCAGCCGGAACGGTTTGTGAAACAACCGAATATTGAGTTAACCAGTTTGCTTCTGGGTAACCAATTTCAACAATGTTCAGATCATTACCAATCGCATTTACCGCAGCAGAATTATCAACAGTTACGTTTAGCACACCATCAGCTAACCATGTTGCCAACTGAGGACCAAAAAGCACATAAGATTGCGATAAATCCGAATTGTATGGTTGAGTCCCAACTCCTATATCACCCATGTCCGTTCCTTCAATAAATACTGAAGCGAACTCCGTTGTTCCATCGTAATCACCATTAACTGTAACAGTAAGATTAACCGTATCCGTTGATGGATCAATATTGAATGCGAACAATACGTTTTGACTTGTTAACGTAAACTCAACCGTATCAATTATTGAATTGAATGGCGTAGTTAACGCAGTTGAAGTTATCAAATCGGCTCCTCCAATATTCTTAATTACTAAATCCACTTCACTTGAATCGTTACAATTCAAAATAGCATGTAACGTATCTGGTGTAACTTCTATCACTGGTGGCAACACTACATTACCCTGTAGACAGACATCCATATTTACGTCGTTAGAACTGATGCTTAAGTTACCGTTGATTGCTCCCACTATTAGTCCATTCAATGTAAGTGGTAATTGTACTTGAGAGAAAGGAGCTATTGTTGCTGTTGTAAACTGAGGCTGAATTTGAATCTCATTTGATACAATATTTGTCACATACAGTGTGTCACAACCATTATTAAGAATAGTTAAGGTATCATTAAGGGATGATCCAATATAAACGTCTGGGAACACAATACAAGAATCTGACACATCTATTTCAGGACCTCCAGTAACCGTAACGTTAACAGGTAAGATCATAGATGGATCAGTCAAGTCATTGGAAAGGAATTCAATGTTTCCATTATGAACACCAGCTATCAAACTTGAAGCATCAATCGTAACTAACAGTTGAGTAGAATCTCCAGCAACTACAGTATCTTGAGCTGTACTATGAGACATCCAAGTACTGTTCGCATAAGAAATCTCTGCAATATGATAATCTAAACCTGCTCCAATATTAGGATTTACTGCTGCGGTGTTATTCACCTCAAGATCAAGTGTACCATCAGCTAACCATGTTGTAAGTTGCGCTCCAGAAAGGTTAAATGTATTAACGATATCTATACCATTGGTAACCCCACCATCTGGAAGAGGTGCAAAGTATGCTCCTTCTATATATAAGTCAGCCGATTCAGTACCTCCATCAAAATCACCATTAATTGTTATGGTAAGATCCATTGAAGGTAGGTTTGGATCTAATCCAGTGAAACTAAATGCTGTGGTTGCGTCTGTTATGAAGAATAAGTTGGTATCGATAATCGAAACCGTATCTTCACTTATCGCATTGAATATTAATTCTCCACCTCCAACATTTTTAACCGTAACCGGAACTTGAACTGTACTTCCACATGTCACATTTACGTTAAGTGGAGTTGGTGTCAAATCTATCTCAGGTGGTAATAATGACGTTCCAGATAAACATACGTTCTGATTCCCAATATTAGAACTAAACGTAAGATCACCAGTAATCGTACCAACAGAACTTGGAGTAAAGTCCACTAACACGTTCGTTGACTCACCTGGAGCAAGTGTAACAACCGTTGTTTGAGGTACAAAATCACCATTGTTTGACGTGATATTATTGATAAATAAGGTATCGCATCCGTTGTTAATTATCCCAACAGAATCTGTGATCATTAACCCCAAATATGTATCCGCATACAGAATACAAGGAGCTGAGAAGTCCATAGTTGGTAATCCATTTACTACCATATTAACAGGTACCTCCAACACACTATTAACTGGATCGTTACTTACAAACCCAATGGTGGTTGTATAGTTTCCAGCAATTAGACCTGTGGAATTAAGATCAACTAATAATAAAGCTGAATCACCTGGAGCAATGGTATTTGTAACCATTGAGTAATCATACCAAGAATTGTCCCCTCCAGTAGTCAACTGAACAGTGTGGAAATCTTGACCTGCTCCAATATTAGGGTTTACAGCTGGGCTATTGTCAATTAGAACATCTAATGTTCCATCAGCGATCCAACCTGCTAATTGAGCACCACTCAATGTAAGATTTACTACAATATCAATTCCATTTGTAGGTGAAGTTGTAATCGTCTGAATAAATGTTCCTTCGATGATTATATCAGCGGTCTCGGTTCCTCCATCATAGTCACCATTTATAGTAACGGTCATCTCTATTTCGGTAAGGTTAGGATCAATACCATCAAATGAGAAAGCCGTAGTAGCATCGGTTACAAAGAAGAAATTCGTTGCAGTCGAATCATAAAATGTAAGATCGGTAGGTGTGTAAATCAGATCCACACCTCCAGTATTGTAAACTTGAACTGGTACCTGAGTTGAGTCATTACAATCCAGAACTACATCAATAGTATCTGGCACTACAACTATTACCGGTGCCGGTGCACCTTCTCCACTCAAACAAACCGTAGTATCGTAATCGTTTGAGTTAATGATTAGGTTACCATTGTGCATTCCTGTTGTATTCGGTGAGAATCCAATTGGGACCATCACATTTGAGAATGGAGGAACAGTTATACTACCTAATTCCGACCAGAAAACAGCATTATCTGAATTTATGTTTGTTACATACAAAGTATCACATCCCGTATTTGAAATGGTAAGGGTATCCGTAATAGAGTCACCTGCCACAGTTATTGGGAAGGTTAAACAAGAGTCAGAAAGTTCCATTGCGACAGAACCAACTAAAGTAAAGTCTATTGGAACTTGAACAACTGAATCTACTCCATCTATATTAGTTAAGAAGGTAATGGAATCTTGATAAACTCCTGGAGTTAGTCCAAATGGGTCTATCGTAATAGGAATCAATAATGAATCCCCTCCCACAATTGTATCTGTAGATTCAGTAAATAATAACCAAGATCCTGTAGCATATTGAACACTAACAGTTTTTTGATCTAATCCGCCAATATTTGGATTAACTGCTGGTGAGTTATCTACAGTTATACTCAAAACACCATCAGCTAGCCAAGCCGCTAATTGCGCTCCATTAAATACATAGTTGGCGGTAATGTTAGTACCATTTGTAGGATTGCCATCAAGAATCGTTTCTATGAAAGTTCCTTCCACGTACACATCTGCAAATTCAGTACCTCCATCAAAATCACCATTAACGGTCACTTGAACACTTACCTCATTAACGTTAGAAGGTATGTTGAAATTAAATATTGTCGAAGCATCTGTGGCGAAATACTGTACATTCTGAGTTTCTATTGAATCAACAAATACATTATTGATAGACTGAGTTATTAGATCTACCCCACCTGTATTATAAACTACTAAAGTATCTTCATGAATATCACCACAATTTAAAGTTGTACTTATCGCATTAGGCACAACATTAATTGCAGGAGGAATGGATCCCGAACCGCTTAAGCATATGGTTGTATCAATGTCACTTGAAAGAATCGTTAATTGACCATTGTAAGTAGCGAGTGCATTCGCGTTAAATGTCACTGGAAGTTCCACACTTGAAAAAGGTGCAATATTTACACTTGCAAATTGCGGTACAAACTCAGCAACATTCGATATTATACTAGTTACATACAAAGTATCACATCCAAAGTTATCGATAATTAAAGTATCATTTACCGAAGTACCTACCAGATGGTTTCCAAAATTCAAACAACTGTCGGAAACGCTTAAGGTCGCCGTTCCATTGACCGTAAGATCAACCTGAACAACCTCCATTCCATTAATAGGATCATTTGATACCACTGCTATTGAATCCAAGTAAACACCATTAACTAAAGTAGAAGCGTTAATATCAATTGGGACAATTATAGAATCTCCACTAGGGATAGTATCCGTTGCATTAGAAATAATTAGCCAGTCATTCTGCATATAAGTAAGCGAAACCGTATTAAGATCAAGCCCACCTATTCCTGGATTAACATCTCCGGAGTTTTGGACCGCAACGTTCAATGTTCCATCCGCTATCCAATTAGCAAGCTGTGCTCCAGAAAAAGTATATGTGTTAACTATATCCGTTCCATTAAATGGGTTTCCATCTGGCATCGTCTCAATCAAGGTTCCTTCTATAACTAAAGAAGCTGACTCTGTCCCACCATCGTAATCACCATTAATCGTTACTTCTATATCTAATGTTTGTAAGTAAGAAGGAACTGAGAACGCAAAGTTTGTAGTTTGTCCTGTGAAAGTTATTGATTGTTGAATAGTGTCTGACACTAAATCTCCTCCCATTACATAAGGCGAGAATATTAAATCCGATCCACCATTGTTTTTAACGACCAATGAACTAGTAGTCGAATCTCCACAATCTAGCATTACACTTAGTGGATTTGGCGTAACCTCAATCATCGGAGGACTTTGAATGGTAGCATTTAAACAAATAGAATAATTTCCATCATTGGTTACAAGGTTTAGGTTACCAGCAGTTGCACCTAGTGTATTTCCTAATAAAGTAACATAAAGATATGCGCTATCATATGGTGCTACACTCATTGAACTTACTGTTGATGTGAAATCACCATTATCTGTTGTAATACTAGTTAGAAATAAAGTGTCACAGCCTGTATTATAAATAAGAGCTGAATCAAGAACTGAAACTCCCTGATATACTACTCCATAATCTATACATCCGCCACCGTAAGCATATGTTGGAGTTCCAGTGACTGTTAAAATTACCGGAACGATAACCTGAGCATTACCTGTATCTGACGAGTTAATCACAATTGATTCATTAAACACCCCTCCATTAATGGAAGAACTATTAATGTCCAATAAGATCGTGATAGAATCTCCAGGTAATATTGTACTCTGTACCGATGGATCACTTATCCAACCACTAGCTTGATAATCGACCTCAACTGTATTAAGATCCAATCCACCACCTATTCCAGGGTCTACGGCTGCTGAGTTGGCAACCGTAACATCTAATTGTCCATCTGCCAGCCAAGTAGCTAATTGAACTCCAGAGAACGTATACGAACTAACAATATCGGTTCCGTTACTTACATCTCCATCAACAATGGTTTCGATAAATGTACCTTCAATAATTAGATCAGCAAATTCCGTTGTTGCATCATAATCACCATTTATAGTAACGGTTAGGTTTACAGTGGTAAGTGAAGGACTTAAAGCATAGCTAAAGACATTGTCAACTCCTGAGAAAGTAATGCTTTGCGTTTGATCCTCTGTTACGGTAGCCAAGGCCGGCACATCAACTACCAAGTCTCCTGTCCCAATGTTGGTAATAGTAATTGGAGCAGTAGTTGAATCTCCACAAAGTAAGTTTACATTTACCGCAGTCGGGTTCACCGAAATAACACCAGGTCCTTGAACATTAACCGTTTGAACAATAGTGTCTGACATAAAACAACTGGATGCAATCAGTGTTACATTATAACTACCCGTTCCAGTGAAATTGTACACAGGGTTCTGAATAATAGATGTATTTCCATCACCAAAATCCCATTCCCATTCGGTAGGGTTACCAGTACTTAAGTCCGTAAAAGCAACAGGTGCGTTAAACGCTGGATTAAAATTATCGGCTGTAAAATTGGCCGTAACAATGTCATTAATAAACGTTGTATTCCAAACCGCAGTAAACCCTTGTCCTTCTACTCCTCCATCTGAATTAAACTCCAAATACATAGAACCACTAGTTGCTACAGCTGGTCCTGGAATGAACGTACCGTTATAAAATCCGATCAACGGATCTGCATTACTAGTTCCATCATATACCGCTAGAAAATCTCCAAAAGCATCAATATCCATTTCCAAGAATGTTAATGTAATACTATCGGCACAGAAAGGGTTAATAAGGAAACCACAGTTTTCATTAGGCCCATAGATTCCATCAGCACCAGAATCTTGAATAGTATCTGACGCAAATGAAGATCCAGTATAACCACACATGACGAAATTACAGTTAGAAGTGTCATTGTCTAATACAAAGGTGTCTGATATGGCACACCCTGCATTATCTGTAATATCCACGAAGTATTGTCCAGCCGAAAGACCAATATTATCTTCTACTGCACCTCCATCACTCCAGTTATACATAATAGGAGTTTGCGATCCATTAACGTTCAGGTAAACTGCTCCTCCAACATTACCACAAGTTTCGTCAATTACAGTTGCTCCTACTATTGCTAAATCATTAGGAGCGGTTGGTACAGTTGTATTATAAGTAAGTTGACATCCAATATTATCAGTGATAAGAAGGTTATAGTTTCCTCCACTCACATTAATCAAATCTTCACCATTACCTCCATTACTCCAAGCAAATGTATAAGGGGCAATACCACCAGCTACGGTTAAGTCTACCCCACCATTCATTTGATCACATGTTTCTGAAGTTATTACTTCATCCACAATCACTAGTGTTCCTGGATCATTTTGTACTACTGCATTTGCGTTAACCGTACAACCGTTTTGATCGCTAATTACACAAGTATAAATTCCAGCAGAAAGTCCAGTAATATCTTCGGTAACATCGGAATTACTCCAAGCAAAATCAATTGGTGCAGTTCCTCCTGAAACGGTTAGATTAACACTTCCAGTTCCATCGGCACATTGCTCATTGATTGTTTGTACATTATCTAAACTAAGTGTTCCTGGATCGTTAATTACATTAAGGTTACCTGAGTTTAGCACACACCCATTTTGATCGGTAATTTCAACACTATAGATACCAGCCGACAGACCTGTTTGATCCTCGGAGTTTCCAGTTGCTCCTGTCCAATTATAACTTATTGGTGTATTACCACCTACTGTTGTTATATCAATAGCACCAGACCCATCTCCACAAATTTCATTGGTAATAATAGAACTAACTAGATTAAATGTTCCAGCGTTGTTGATTACGTCAAAGTTTGCTTGAGTTGAACATCCATTTCCATCCGTAACAGTAAGAGTGTAATTCCCAGCTCCTACGTTAATAAGGTCTTCTGAATTTGAACCACTGCTCCAAGCAAAAGTGTAAGGTAACGTTCCACCTGCTGTTGTTACATAGATTGCTCCTGCTCCATTTCCACAAATTTCTTCTACCGTACTGTCCAAGGTTATGGTAAATCCTGGTGAACTGTTATTTATTGTTATTGGACCAACATTAATAGTACATCCTAAACCATCTGTAATTACGCAAGAATAAGTACCAGCAACCAGTCCAGTCAAATCTTCCGAATTAGCTCCATTGCTCCATGCAAAGGTATAAGGCAATGTACCTCCACTTATAGTTATATCAATAGCTCCACTTGTATTTCCACAAACTTCATTAGTAATTACGGTATTATCTAAACTTAAGTCCCCAGTTTGATTATTAACCACTGCTTGAGTAGTAATTTCACATCCGAAAGCATCTGTAATAATTGCATTAAAAGTACCTGCTTTAAGATTCATTAGGTCCTCTGTATTTGCTCCATTATCCCAATTGAAAAGATAAGGTAAGGTACCTCCTGATATGGTAAGATTTACTGCTCCATTACTATCTCCACAAACTTCATCGGTAATTACTTGATTTAGTAATGCAAGTGTTCCCTGATTATTTCCAACTACGGCATTAATATTCAATTGACATCCATTGGTATCTGTTACCGTTGCAGTATATGTTCCCGCAGTTAAGTTAGTCAGATCTTCGGTAGAAGCTCCATTACTCCAAAGAAACGTATATGGCACTGCTTCACCTGAAATTGTTAAATCAACACTACCTGTTCCATTACCGCATATTTCATCGGTAACGACCATATTATCTAGGTTTAAGGTACCAGAAGTATTTAATACAATTAAGTCTCCTGTTTCTACGCTACAACCATTAGAATCAGTAATAATACAACTATATGTACCCTCACTTAAAGTGTCCGCTACTTGATTTGTGTCAGCATTACTCCACAAGTATGAGTATGGCAATGTACCATTAATAACATCTACATTCAATCTACCTAACCCATTTGAACATGTTTCATCAAAAATATCAATATCGAAGATAAGCATGTCGTTGCTTTGGTTATTTACCGTATAAGTTGGTGTTGTATATGAACATCCTGATCCATCTGTAATTACACAGAAATAATCACCACTTGTAATGTCACGAAGGTCTTCTGTAACTTCTCCATTGGACCAACTGTATGTCAACGCTCCTAAACCACCTGTCATGGTGATATCAATTGAACCTGAACTATCTCCACAAACCTCATCAAACACGCTTTCGTATGTTTGTGTTAGTGACCCAGTAATATTGGCTACAGTATAATCGCCGTTGACTACACAGTTATTTGCATCCGTAACAGAAATAGAGTAATCACCAGCATTTAGGTTAATTAAATCCTCTGTGTTATCCCCAGTGTTCCAACTATATAAATAAGGTAGCGCTCCACCTGTTACAGTTACATCAACTGCACCTGTGCCGTCTCCACAGACCTCATCACTTATTATAGAAGAAAGACCAAGCGTACCCGTCTCATTGTTGATCACATAAACTGCCTCAAACAGACAGTCATTTGCATCGGTTATGGTCAGAGAGTAAGTTCCAGCTGCCAGATTAGAACGATCTTTTTGAGTAAATCCATCGTCCCATAAGTACTCATAAGGTTGAGTTCCTCCTGTAACGGTAAGTACAATAGAACCAGAACCATTTCCGCAAATCTCATTAGTTAACGTTTCTGACCCAATAGCAATATCACATGTTGGAATACAGTTTCCTACCAAGTTAACCACATCAAACATTGCATTAGAGCTACAATTATTTGAATCTTGCACCGTTACGGTGTATGATCCCGCTTGCAAAAACTCAACCCTTGAAGTAGTTTCTGCATTACTCCAAGAGTAAGAATAATTACCTACTCCACCTGCTACCGTAAGGTCTATGATACCATTTTCATTACCGCATGTTTCATCGGTTACATTTCCAACAATAACAATGTTAGTAGCAGGATTAACTGTAGCATTCACCAATCCTACACATCCTGCTCCATCAGTAATATTAGCAACGTAGTCACCTGGTGCTAAACTTGTAATATCTTCAAGGTTGCTTCCATTACTCCAGCTAATGTTGTAAGGGAGTGTACCTCCATTAATTGTTAAATCAATTTCTCCATCATTTGCTCCAACGCAGGTTTCATCAGTTGTTACAAAAGAAGAAGCTAATGTACCATTATTGATAAGTAAAATGGTAGTATCATAAGTACATCCCGTACCGTCTGTATAACTTAATATATAATCACCTGCAGGTACATTGGTTAAGTCTTCGGAATTCGCTCCATTACTCCATGAATAAGTAAAAGGAGGATTACCTCCTACCATCGTAATATTAATGGCTCCATTTGACACACCACAATCTGGTAATGTTGTAACCACATCTACTGAAGGTAATACAGGTTCATTAATTGTAATAATAGAATCTGGCTGGTCTGCATTTAAACTAATACTCCATCTAAAGATCCATCCGTTATCATTAGGTATTTTATCCTGTACTTTGATGGTCCAATCTCCATCAAGAGGTGTACCCACTAAATTATCAAAAGTTTCATAAGGTGTATACGAACCAGCTGGCATATATTTATCGGATTGAACATCTCCAGCGGTAGTTGTATAAGTATATGTATCATTGAATGCTGGATCGGTAATTAAACCAAAAGTTGCGTTGGCAGACCAACAATACTCATATCCTACTCCCGCAGAAGTATCTGGGTTTACTGCATCCACTGGTCCCTTTGCAACAGGTTCTCCAAGGTTTGTAGTTGCCCCACCTGGTTGTTCTTTCAAAATCACAGTTTGTCCACCTGGAGCAATCAACGAGATTTCAAGTTCTCCCATAAACGAGTGTTCCAATACTGCACAAACATTAAGCAGTTGATCTGCACTTTGTAATGTTGCTCCATTAAAACCAGAAATCGGCAACGTAGTTTCATAAAACTGACCTTTTCCATCTGGTATAAAAGTCGGTCCTGCATCATAAATAGCACCCGAAACAATATCTTCTCCCGCACATCCAAACACATCTTGAATGTCTACGTAGTATGTTCCTGCATTTAAATCGTTGATTACAGTATCCAGATAAGTGACAGATTCAAGTGTAGTAGTATCTGTAAGTGTAATAGAATAAGGGAAAGTACCACCTGTTACATTTAAGGTTACTTGCCCTGAGGTATCTCCAGCACAGCCTAAATCAAATCCGTTGGTCTGATATTCGATGGGTTGAGCATCATCAATCAATAATATAACTGTATCCCATGGTGCACATGGTTGTGGTTGGTACGCTATTACCACTTCTTCTTGTCCTTCTGGAAGACCATCTGCCAATGCATCAACAATTATGGAAGCCGAAGTTTGACCTGCTGGAATTATGAATAAACTATCAATAAAAGCATAATCTACACCGTTGGTAGCATTACCCGAAACTTCTATTGGAACCAATATATCCTCAGAAGCAGCTGAATCAAGGTTAAATGTAAAACTCGCTTTGATACATCCTTCTAATGCTGTACCATCTACGGTTGGTGTGTTAAGACTTGCAGAAAGTACTCTTTGCAATAAAGAATTCTCTTTCAAAAATACCGCTGCATCTAAAATGTCATCAGAACCATCTGCAATCATAAGTTTCAAATGGTAAGTATTACAAGGGATTAGGTTCCCTTTTGCTGCAGTCATCTCAATGGTATAACCGTCAAACTCTATATTTGTACCACCTGATGCGTTGTCTACATAGTACTGCCAGTAGCTATCATTGTTAATATTATTTATCGTAATCGCGTCAGATGTACTAGGTACAACTGCTAAATTTTCTTCTCCTACAATACCAGGACCACTGATAAAAAAGGCAAACGCATCATTGTATGGGCTTCCAACCCACTCATTATATTCTTCGGAAGCAAAAATGTACTGAAATTCTATATAATCTGATTGAACCTCAAAGTCAAATTCAAGAACAACCGCGTCAAAGGTGGTTTGTCCCGAAAGCGAATCTAGTAAAGGTTCACCCGGCTGTCCAAATCCAGTACTAGTTCCAGTACCAGTATTAGGGCCTATCGCATCAACGATATCACCGGTGGACAGCATAATTCCCGAATTGAGATCAAATCCGTTGCCTGACCAAGAAAATTGACCATGCTGATTTGTCACACCTGTAATGGTAGCATTAGTTATGGTTATATTTTCTCCTGCTAAATTTTCAGCTAGCTGTTGAGCCGTAAATCCACTCTGTACTGTTAACTGAGCATAGGTTTGAAATGAAAAAAGAGAACAGCAGATTGCCACTCCTAATTTTAACAACGAATTTGCGCGATTATATTTCATAGATAACATTTTTCCGAATATCAAAAATAACATAATTGATTGATCATTAAACAATTGATCTGCTCAATTGTTGCAAAATGACAAATTACTTTTCTTGGACTTATAGTGTATAACACTATAACACACCAAAAACCCTACCTCCAACAAATTTTCAAATCACAAAAACCTGCCATTGGTCAATCTAAAATAACAAATATGAAGTAAAATGTTTGCTAACACATTTATACCGAACCCCTTACCACAATGTACGAAAATATATTGAAAACCAACAATTAAACGATATTGTTTATATACCATTTCCTTAAAAAAGGTAAATTAGCACCTCAATTATGAGCCATGAACTGGAAAATCAAATTCAACTCTCCTGTAGTACTTATAATTTGTGGACTTTGCGTACTAAGCTATCTCCTAAATTCATTTATCGTAGAAGTAAATGATCAAATTAGCTTAATACCTATTTTTGGATGGAAAGAAATACCAAGAATGTTTTCTTACATATTTGCGCATGGATCTGGTGATCACATTGTTGGAAATCTATCTTTATTTTTGATTGTGGCACCAATACTGGAAGAAAAGTATGGTCCTAAAAGGTTTATCTTAATGATAATTGCCACATCGCTGATCACAGCAATATTACACATTCTGTTCTTCAATTCTGCATTAATAGGACTTAGCGGAATTGTGTTCATGAGCATTATAATGGTCTCTTTCACCAATGTGAAACAAGGTGAAATACCAATCACACTCATTCTTGTAATGATTTTATTTCTTGGTAAAGAAGTTGCTTCATCCTTTTCGGAAGACAACATTTCTCAATTTGCTCACATCATAGGGGGAATACTGGGCACAGCTTTTGGATTTATTATTCAACCAAAAACGAAATCAGTGGACCCAGATAAAAACTCTATTGGCTTATGAATTTATCTATCCTAAGATATTATTCCTCACTGATGTCATAAGCGGCGTAAAGTCCTCTAAATTATCGAATTCACTTTGGTAAATCGATTCTGAATATAGATTGTTCCACCACTTATTCATAGTTAAAACTACGGACAAATATCCACGAATCATTTGGGTGAAATTTTTCTCGTCAATGTAGGACCTAATAGCATCCACCAACTCCTGTTCATGACTAATGTTTAAGTTTTTCTGCTCATCAAAATAATAAGCAGTAAGAGTATTCTCAAACGCACTAAACTCATTCTTATCCTTTCCTATTCTTTTACGGTACTCTTTAAGGATGCTGTTAAGAATATGAAATTCTTCTTTTGCGATGACCTCAAAAGCTATCAATGCCCCTACGGAATACGCATTATCATCATTATTGAAAATACGATGCATAGATTTCAGGAATGTCTGAGTAACTGCGGAAGGCTCTATTACCCTCACATCCACATTAATACCTAAATCTCTTCTAAAACCTTCTCTCATTATTTCCAGATGTGGAATCCCTTTAGAATCATCACCTTTTTTATCATTCAGATTCTTTTGAAGTTCCGTAAATAGTTCTGGCCAATCATGATTTCTAATCATTGCATCGACCTGAAAATGAATCGCTACTTGCGAAAAAGAAGCGT
The DNA here is from genome assembly GCA_020627945.1 of Cytophagales bacterium. GTDB lineage: Bacteria > Bacteroidota > Bacteroidia > Cytophagales > JAHDFW01 > JAHDFW01. Next base: position 3,119 of record JAHDFW010000011.1, on the reverse strand, counting down.
ACTCTCGAACTAAATGTGCCAACATCACTTTATTATAAGAGGGCAGACACGCATGCACACTATTACCGTCTAAAAACAATTCGCTAAAATTGCTTTTCACAAATGTTTTCGTTTCCTCTAATACAGATTCTATGGAAAACTCACCTTCCAACTTAAAGTTATTAATAAACTCTTTTACAACATTAGGCTTCATATTTCTCAGTTAAATACTTTTCAAAATTAATCAATTGTGTTTTAGACCCACATTTACCTAAACATCAAAGCAAGCTTAATTTGTTCATAACTCACTTTCTTACCCAGTTGTTGATACATCAGTTTCAAACTTATTGGAGCCGATTTTTCTTCTGCGTTTTGCTCTTTTCGAATCTCCTCTACTGCTACTGAAACATTCTTAAGAAGTTGCTCACCAGGTTTAAAGCGTTCCAAATCCACTTCTGGATACTTTTCACGAACCTTAAGGAGGTGCCCAACAACTGTTCCTATACCAACTCCACGAATATCAGAAATTTCTTCCAAACTCATCCCCTCTTCAATATATTCTTTAGTAATAAAATATGTGGACTTACTCCCCTTATCCTGTTTTTCCTTGGACTTCTTTTTATGCTGTTCTATTTCCTTAGGGTTAGTTAAACCTCCAGATATTCGAATAAAATCTTTACTTTCTTTTTCCAACTCGTCCGAATTCAATCCCGATGCATCAAGAGAAAGTTCTTGAAAACGAAAATCTGCCTTTGCTGCTAAATCATCTACCTGAAGCGCCACTTCGTTGACTCCTTTGAGCCTAAGTCCTCCTAAACTTTTAAGTCGGGAAAGCGCCACATAACCTTGACCTTTTTCAAAAGTCCGTGACAGGTCTATTTCGGCTGCATCAAGCGTCATTCCTTGACTCTTATGAATCGTAATTGCCCAAGCCAATCTAAGTGGGACTTGTTCGAATGAAGCTAAAGGTTTTCCTTGATCATCATCCATAGACCAAGTCTCAGGCACTACTTCAATCTCTTTCCCATGTTGGAGTTTTACCACGGGATAGGTAACACCTTCGTTATCATAGAAACCAGTAATTTCTCCTACAGAACCATTGATATAGCCAGCTTCGTAATTATTTTTAATAAACATTACCCTCGCTCCTTCCTTTAACTCCAATTCAGTATCCGTCAAAACGGACTTAGAAAGGATTTCGATCAAAGTAGGATTACCCTTGGTCTTAGCTACATATTTATAAACTTCCGATTCTAAACCTGACAAAAACTCCTGGTTGATAGAATCCACATCTTGATTATGCGTATAAAGCTTTGTGGGATCTTCACCTAAATCGTTCCATCTGGTTTCACCTAAAACTTCATAAATACCTTCATCAATATCTTGCGCTCGAATCTGATTGAGAATTTTATTCAAGTTAGTATCAGACTGTCTAAATTGAGCTGTTAGATAACAGATTTCGAATTTAGCATCCAACCATGCCTGACTCATGAATGCAAATTTATCCCGATTAGTTTCATGTTCGTTACCTACTGGAGGTAGCTGAAAAAAATCTCCAGACGCCACTATTTGAATTCCCCCAAAAGCCCTTAAGTTATTCTTAAAATATTGAACAACCTGCTGCACCATGTTAAACTGGTTCTTGTGCAACATGGAAATCTCATCGATAATCAAGACCTTGACATCCTCAATTTTATCCTTCAGGTATTTTTTGTTCCTCATCCTTTTTAAGTCAGAAGAATCTAGATAGTTCTTTATGCCAATTCCAGACCAAGCATGAATCGTCATCCCATTCATATGAGTTGCAGCAATACCAGTAGATGCGGTGATAGCAACTTTAACTTTGCGCTCTTTCAGATACTGAATATATTGATTAAGAACATATGTTTTACCAGCACCTGCAGAACCGGTGAGAAATACGTTTCTGCCAGATTTTAATATTTCCAGTGCTTTAGCTTGTTCCATCTTTCAACTTAAACGCAATAGTTGTTATAAATATATAAAAAAAGCCCTGACAATTATCGTCAGGGCTTTTCAGTTTTATGATTTTTAGAAAAAAGATTACTTCTTATTTCTCTTCTCAACTTGTTTGTTAAAATCTTCTACAGAAATTTTCTTCTCCTTGATGGTCACCTTACCTTCAACTTGCTCAAGAATCTTACCTGTTAAAAGGTTTTCATACTCGTTCATGTAATTTTGACCATTGTTCTCACGCAAGTAGTTATCTACTATTGGCGCAAAACGCTCCTCCAATTCAGGAGTCATAGTAGACAAGTTGAACTGAGCCATTAACCTAGCTCTTGCCGCACTTACTACTTCTTCTGCAGGAACCTCAATTTTCTCATCTTGATTGATTTCATTTCGGATCAATGACCACTTAAGATCGTGGATATAATCATCTAATGAAGATTCAATTTGTTCGTCAGTAATATTTTCGTTGTTTGCACGGATAAACTTCTCCACAAACTCTCTTGATAATTTAAAGTCAAACTTGTTAACCAATTCATCAATCAAATCGCGACGCATCAAGTTTGTAGACTCTCTGTCGTAGTTTTGAGAAATAGTCTCTTCCAATTTAGAACGGAATTCTTTCTCGTCTTTAACTGCCTCAGGTCCAAATGTTTTATCGAACAACTCCTGATTCAATTCAGCTGGAACACTTCTAGTTATAGAGTCGATAGCAAAACTAAATTTACCTTTAAGCGCTTCCGCTTCTTCTGCCTTCAAACCGGTTAGGTAACCAATTTTAGAAGCATCTTTATCAAACACTTTCTGAATATCGAACTCCAGATTATCACCAGATTTTAATCCTACAAATTTCTTCTTTTCTTTCGCGATCTGGTTAGTAGGTAATAAGATATCCTTCTCTTCAAATCCTTCGCCTGAAAGCTTTCCAGCAATAAAATCACCTTCTTTTGACTCTTCAACTTGCTGACTAGTAGCGTTTTGATTAACAATATTGTCGATCGTCTCGTCAATTACTTTGCTATCCAGTTTAATGGCTAACTTCTCTACTTTAATTTTAGAGTTTACATCAACCTTAAATTCAGGAATCAAACCAACATCGTAGCTAAATTCAAATTCTTTCTGGTTGTCCCAATCGATTTGATCTGCATCCGCAAAATTCGGAAGAGGACGCC
>JAHDFW010000010.1:39143-40897 GCA_020627945.1 Cytophagales bacterium | reverse complement strand
CGTGTAAAGCAATAATTACTTAATGGGACTTAGTAAGAGAAAACGATTCTCTATTAACGGTGTCATAATTACTATTAGCATTTTAGTCTGGGGAGTACTATTATTCAACCCGGGGAATATGCTGACCGTTGATCACTGCAAAATTTTTGCAAGTAGTTTTGATGATTCGTTAATTGCGTCTAACAACATTCCTGAGGCAGCAATATGCTATACGCCTCCTGAAAATTTTGAAGATGCAGTTCTTCAATGGACAACTGCGATGGAAGTATTTTCATCGCAGTTGTTTGGTTGGTTATTGATGGTAGTAGCGATGATGCTGCCGAAATTAATGACTCCTATTCAACTCATTTATCAAAGATCTTTGAAACGTAAAAGGCTAATTTCAATCCATCTGTTTGTCGCTGGATATGTAGCCGTTTGGACAGTTGCTGGAATATTAATGAGTATAATAATTATCGGAATTGGTGCATTTATGCAGGGTTCCTATACTCCAGCAATAATTTTGGGAATTATAGCCATAATTTGGCAGTGCTCACCTTGGAAACAGCTTTTTTTAAACCTTGGACACGACCATAAAAATCTTTCTGCATTCGGCTGGAAAGCTCTACGTGATGCATTTTCATACGGTATGAGCCACGGATTATGGTGTGTTGGTTCTGGCTGGGCACTTATGTTATTTCCCATGTTGTTACCTGATTGGCACAACTTGGCAATGTTTGTAGTAACCTTAATAATGTTTAGTGAACATCTAGAAACTGCCAGTGTTGTTAAATGGAAATTTGATATGCGTCTAAAATTATTTGGATATATCTTCGCCCAATCAAAAATGTACCTAAAGGAATGGAGTTCTTCATAAGGAAACGTACAAATTAGTTTTTCTTAAAATCTCAGGTTTCATATGTATCTTTGATAATGCTTCACTCTAAAGCCTATGAAACAACGAATAATACTAAATCTACTACTTTTTACTTGTTTGGCAATCCTGATCGAATGTTCTAACAACAGCGACAAGACTAACAAAAACATAAACTATAGAACTTCGGAAATTTCAATTGATGGGGAGCCCAATGAAATGGGTTGGGATCAAGTCGATTGGCAACCTATGGACCAAACTTGGTTGGGCCCAGAGTATAATAAAGAAGACTTCCAAGGAAGATATAAACTCCTTTGGGATGAAAAACAACTTTATATTCTCGCAGAAATAATTGATGACACTTTAATCGATATTTACCCTGACGGACTAATACAGTATTGGGACGACGATTGTTTAGAAATTTTCATTGATGAGGACGCGTCAGGAGGCGATCATCAGTACAATAACAATGCTTTTGCATATCATATTAGCCTTGATAACAAAATTGTAGATATTGGTCCAGATAGCATAGCACATTACTATGATCATATTAAATGCGTTAGAAAAACCACAGGAAATAAGTCAATTTGGGAATTAGCTTTGCAACTCTATAAGGATGATTACAAAATCGGTCAGAACAACCAACTTGTTATTTTAACAAACCTCAAGAAAATTGGATTTGCTATTGCCTATTGTGACAACGATAATAGCAAAGAACGCGAGAATTTCATTGGCAACACCTACGTAAAAGTACCTGATAAAAATCGAGGTTGGATAGATGCAGGTGTCTTTGAGACCTTAACGCTCATAAAATAAGGAAATCCAAGTGTTATAATAATAACTCAACGAACCAAGTTCTAAACTTTATCTTCTACGGTCGTTTCGTTTATTCTTACTCCTG
>JAHDFW010000010.1:35019-39043 GCA_020627945.1 Cytophagales bacterium | reverse complement strand
GCAATACCTTCCTCTCCTGCTCTACCACAACGACCAATTCTATGCACATAGGTTTCTGGCTCATTAGGTAAATCATAATTTATAACATACCTTAACTTATCAATATCAATTCCACGAGCTGCAATATCAGTAGCAACCAGCACCCTAATTCCACCTTCCTTGAAGGATTTAAGTGCCTTTTGACGTTGGTTTTGAGATTTATTACCGTGGATAGCCGCACTTTGAACCTCTCTTTTAGTAAAGTGTCTTACTATTTTATCAGCACCATGCTTAGTTCTAGAGAATAATAACACCTGATCCAATTCTGGATTAGTTAACAAGTGCATAACTACTCCAAACTTATCTTTCTTATTGGTATAATATAAATACTGAGTAACAGTTTCCGCGGTCGAAGAAACAGGATTCACCTCTACTTTTTTCGGGTTTCGCAAAATCTGCTTCGATAATTCTAAAATATTAGAAGGCATTGTAGCCGAGAAGAACAAAGATTGACGACGTTCTGGCAATACCTTAAGAATTTTACGAATGTCATGAATAAAGCCCATGTCTAACATTCGATCCGCCTCATCTAATACGAAATACTTAATATCTTCTAACGAGATTATCCGTTGCCCCATTAAATCCAACAATCTCCCAGGAGTAGCGATAAGAACATCTACACCTTTTTGAATAGCCTTTACTTGAGTGAATTGTGAAACGCCTCCAAATATTACGGTATTCTTGACCTTGGTATACTTCCCATAGGTTGTAAAACTTTCTCCTATTTGGATAGCTAGCTCACGGGTAGGTGTAATCACTAAAGCCGAAATTTTCCTTCTTCCAGTATCACCCAAAGAATCTTCCTGCATCAATTGAATAATAGGAATAGCAAATGCAGCAGTTTTTCCAGTACCCGTCTGAGCACTCCCAAGCACATCTTGTCGATTTAAAACATAAGGGATTGCTTGTTGCTGAATTGGAGTAGGTTCTGAATATCCTTCTTGCTCAAGCGAATCAAGGATTCTAGTATTTATATTTAGTTGATCAAATGTCATTTAATGTAGGATCAGGTCGTAAATGGTAAACCTAGATGGTTTACAAGTGACGTAAAGGTAGACAAATGCTTTGGGATGTGACTACTAATTAACCTTATTCCGTATTAATTACTATAATTTCATTCGATCCGCATCTACAATCCCATTAACACCTTTCAACGAATCATGTGCTGTATATTGCCAAATATACCACCCTTCATTTTGCCACGTCGTCGGGATTTTAGGTTCCGTGCTATTAGTATATTCCGCAATCCACAGCTTGTACTTTGCAAACTCAGGGTTATCCAAATACTTGTTGGCAAATGGAGTATAAGTGTACAAAATAGGTTGTACTCCAAATTGTTTTTCTACCAAATTCATCCAGACTAGAACATCTTTTTGAAATTGCTCCACACTTACTGCCCCCATTTTTGTATCCTCAATATCAAGCATCGGTGGTAGATCTGTTGACTCACTCTCACCTACGGTTTTAATAAAAAACTCTGCTTGTTTTACAGGATCATCTGTAGGCACATAAAAATGGTAAGCTCCATTCTTAACCTTAGCAGAGCGCATATTCGTCATGTTCTCAGAAAACTTCGGATCTATAAATGTTAAACCTTCCGTAGCTTTTGCATAAGCGAACTTTATATCCTGCTCAGCCACCGAATTCCAATCTACATCCCCGTTAAAATGGCTCACATCAATTCCCATGGTATATTGATCCTGAGTTGATTTAGTTTTTGAATAAGTAGATGGTGTTTTTGTTGTTTGAGCTACTGGTTCCGGTTGGGGAATTATTTTAGGAGTCTTTGGCTTAGCAACAACCTCCACGCTATGAGAAACAGGTTTCTTTTCTTTACCATACTGGATAACCACCTTATATCCGAAAGCACCATACAATCCCTGATAATAACGATGTGCTTTTTTTAACGCCATTTGCTTAAGGTGATTAGAACCTAATTTATTCTCAACACGTTGTTGAATTACTGCAATACCAGTTTGCAATTGTTCAAATACTTCAAAGTAAAGTCCTCCAGTTTCTTTTCTAAATTCCACAGAACGTGAAGCCACATTGTAATGCTTCGAACTATCGACCATAACTTCTACTTGACCATAATGAATCGAATCAATATGAACGTAAACGATCGAGTCAGAAGTTGTTTTTATAGAAACCGTTTTCAAATCCAGGTAAACATCTGTCTTCGTTGGTAAAAGAGCCAACAATTTTGGCTTCTTAACTCCAAAATCATTCTTTTGATTTGCTTTGGCGGTGACTAAGGATTTCCTTAATGTTTGGATCTTTTGTCTTTGCGAAATCAAGTTATTTTTATGATCCGACAATGCACTTTGTAGTTTTGCAATTTGATCCGAATTGTGATTTACTTTCTTCTGTTGCGGACTGTGACCATGGGCTTTTTCATAAGAATTATACTTTCGCTGAAGATTATTCCATGCTTCTAGTCGTTGTTTTCTTAACTGATGTAACACCTTTTTCACCTCCGACTTTCCATGTTTCAACGTGCCTTTCTGATAAGAATCCCAAGTATCTACCAAATTAGTCCCTAATTCATTGGAAAGAGCAGTTGAAGTTGAAGACTTCATCATGTTTTCTAGCTTGGAAAAACTAGAAGGTAATGCTTCATAAGCCTTTTGACTCGAATCCATTGCTGTTTTAATCGGGACTAACTCCTTTCCTATTCGTTCCACATCTGCTTGAGTCACCTGCTTCTCTACCTTGTATTTTTCTATTTGCATAGAGGTATTCTGAATATCTTGGTGGGCTTTCACACTATCAGAAACTGCCTTCTCAATCATTTTTTGCAAAACATCTGGATCTCCAAGAACCAATACTTCTTCTGAGTTAAAAGAAAGTAATTCTAATCGGTCCATTAACTGAATATTCTCTAACACCGAAACAACAGGTATTTTCGAGATTCTGCTTCGCCTACTTTTTATACCAATCAAAGAAGCTACTACAAACAATACAAGTGCGAGCAAACCTAGTGCTCGACCACTTTTAGATTTTAACAATCCTGCAATTAGTCCTATCATTATAGCTTCTTTTTAGTATTAAAAATTCCCTTTTTAACTTCACTTGCTGCATCCTTAACAGGTGCAGTTTTCATTCCTGAAGACACTTTATGTTTTATTTGTTTCCAGAGTTTATCATCCAGGCGTTTCTCAATGGATTTCTCCCAAGATTTATCTCGTTTTGGTTCTTTAAATCGCACCTTATAGCCCATGGAGTTAGCCAAACGAATGACATATGCCCGAGCCTCTCGTTCGGTTCTAGCAATAATATCATCTTTTATTGCATTTGCGAGGACTGCTTTTTTAGTGGTATTAATGCCGTTCATAATCGCCTCATAAGCTTTACCATATTCTCGTCCTCCTCCGGACAAGAACAGCTTCAACTGATTATTTCGATCGAACTCATCTGTTACTTGAGTGAGGTCAATTTGAACATCGGAAAGAATCGCAGGTGGCAATGTAACCTCGATAGTAGAATCTTCAACTACACGATATTCTAGTTGTGTCATATCTACTTTTCCTGAAATAGCCGCAGGAACACTGATTAAAAACTCCAATTTTCCATCTTTAGAGGTTATTGGAACAATTTCTCTATAGTGAAACTGAACAAACTCTATTTCTTCCATTTCTCTAACTCCTTGGAAATGCATCAAAAGAGGCTTTGTTCTTTGATGATCTTCAATAACATTGTAGCCCCAAATACCAAGAGTTAGTAAAGCTGCCAATAGTAATAGAACAGCCAATAATTTACGCTCCTTCGGATCTTCAACTTCATGAACTACTTTTTGCTCTAAGTCTTTTACCTTTTCAACAAAGCTCTCAGAGTGTTCTTCTGGAGGACTTTTTTCTTTATCCTTTTGTTCCATATCATTTTTTTCTGTCGGATCAAACAGAGTATGCTTGCTTTGATCCTGAGTTTGTGAGTGCTTATCTTCCGAATGATCAACTGCATCTAAATTAACCATCGGCTTTTCAGG
>JAHDFW010000010.1:31935-34919 GCA_020627945.1 Cytophagales bacterium | reverse complement strand
CAATTATAATTATTTGCAGAACCTGTAGAACTGGCATTTAAATTAATGGTAACCGAATCAACAAATGGTGCTGTTTCAGTTCCAACTATATCAGACTCCTTAGTTAATTTTGTTGGGGCTGCTGGGTTGCTTAAATTAAACCTTACTTCCTTATTAAAATAATCTCCCGTCTTAGGTTCAAAACCAAAATGCATGCATTCCGGTTTGAGTTTCAGATCTACGTTGGTCATGGCCATATCAAATATGAACAACTCCAAATTTGCATCAAGCAATAACCTAGATGATGGCAAAGTACCTGTATCTCCTTGTGCATCCGAGTTACATGAAACTATGGCGTTAGGCCAACCGGACACCACCATAGAATTCAACAAAAAGCCTGATCTTGCACTATAAAAGGCTAAATCAAAATTTGGAATATAGGTTCTATCTAATTGGGCTTCTTTATTCGTAGATCTTCCAATACTAAAAGCACCATCAATCAAGCATTCCATCCAGAAGTTATCAATGGCGAACACGCGCAACGATTCGTCTGGAAGTTGCCTTGCATCCGAAACCAAATAGTTAAATGGAATATTGACCAGATTCATTAAGTCATTAAACCAATTCTGTACAGATTTAAATTCTTTGTTACTAGTATCATTGGCTTGCACTTTGCCCTGTCGAACCTGACGTTTCCATACATACATGGCCATGGACACCGACTTATTGTTAAGGGTAAGTAACCTTCCCAATTCCCATGCTGCTGCGTAAGAAACATCCCTCATATTTAAATTGGAATCAAACCCAACTAAATCTGCAGAACCTAAAAGACCAGCAACCAATGCCTGCGAAGCAGAACTACTGGCTAAATTCGATGTTAATGCACTTGGATTTAATGGCCCATGATACCATGAATACGTGTCTTCTCCTGTACTCAAATGATGATTAAATGCGATCGCTCCATTGGCTAAGTAACCATCGAAATTCGTGTTAGAAGACGTATTGGGCAAAGCCATTGTATTTACGTCCAGTTGTTTCAACAACTCCTCAAAACTAACTTCTTTAACCGCAAAACAAGCTGTTATATCTGTTAATTTAGCTGCTATTGTGGTTTGCAAAGAACTTGACAAACAATTATTAAAAGCCGTTTGAAATGAAGCTTGAGTATTATATAATCCTGGAAGTGTAATTGATTTGATATCATCAAGGTCACTTGTTGACAATCCTAACGTGGTAGCTTGTTCGGTCAGTTCCTCCAACCCTTTAGCTGTAAATTCAAAGCTTTCGTCAAGCAAACAATTAAATTCCCAACTACTTAAATTAATAAATGAACCATATTCGATTCCGTCATAAGTATTTATTCCCTCCGTTTGATAAGCGGTATCTAGGCGATCCTCAAGAGACAGTAAACAAACATAATTTTTACACCCAGGTTCAGGAAGTCGATTAGCCATGCAAATGGCATGTTCGTCCAACGTTTTAAGGGTTGCTCCCGAACCAGAAGTTTCTCTTCGAACTGAAGTAAGAATCTGTAAATCGGCAGCGGAAGGAATCATTTTTTTCAATGCATCCAATCTAATTTCCAATACGGAAACCTTATTATCATTAAGAACACCAGGACGAACTTCATCGCCAGGTTCAGCTTCCAATTGGATCAAGTTACTTACTGCTGGCTTAGTCGCAACCTGAAACACACTTCCCATCGTTTTCATTTTGGGCGGTTTTACGATTCCATTGGCAATATCTTTTTCATTAAATACAAAAAGCCAAAACCACGGAGTCTTAGATGTGCTACTACCAGACTCCCTCTCCCATGGAAGCGTACTTCTATCCAAAATCACATGAGGTATAATATTACCAACTTTTGCTGTGCTATTGGGTAAGGGAAATTGCCTTCTAATATCACTACCTTTCAAAGAGTATCTCTCTCCTGAAACATAGATCGTTTTAGAAAGAGGAGTATCCGCAATTAAGTCTACCGTTTGATTAACAGTAATCTTGTATTCACCATCCTTTAAAGGAGGCTCATGATAAGCAGCAAAATCAACGTTTATATTTGAATTATTACTCATAGTTCTTTTTTAATACTGTTAAGCAGTTAAGTGACTAAATAAACTTTCTAAATCCGTAACATTGTTACTTGATATCGGAGACGTACCGGAAGGAACTTCGCTCAAATCAAGCGTACTTTCGGCAGCAATAATTTCCTCGCTTAAAGGTACTGCACCACTATCTAAATTTTTCCTTGAAACTCCTCCTGTCCAGGCAGGGTCAACTGGATTGGCCAAGGTAATTTCCGTTCCAAAATTCAATTCAGATACCGACGAAGAATCACTATCTCCTTCTTTCATCCACATGGACTTAGGTGCATTCTTGCTGGTCGAAGTCACCACAAAATCTGATGTATCAGTCACCCATTCTACTTCATTTGTTGTTGTATTAATTTGTCTTTTTTCAACGGTAACAACATGTGTCGAGTTTGCTCCTGAATACGATTCGTTCGTTGGCATCACTGTAAAAGCAGTAGTAGTTGTCCCTCCTGTTGGAGCGACCACGTTACTACTATAGGAAGAAGCTGGGATGAAACAATCCGTTGAAATCAGTAATTCCTTAGGGTTAATAAAGTAGACTTCTTTACCATTAACATCCTTTTGCTTCTTTACCATCCCTTGCTCAATATTAATACTAAGAGTCTTGGTGGCATCTGTAGCTGATCCTGCTGGTAGAAACCCAGACACAAAATCAGTATTGGAAATTAATGGTTTAGGATTAGGTGATGCTCCGAAATTAATATGCACGGTACAAACCCAAAGTCCAATACTCGCCGTTCCTCCAAACTCAGGACCATGTATAGCAAGACCTTCACAAATTTCAAATCCAATCCAACCTGATATAAATAAAAGATCAACTTTAACACTAAGGGAGAAAGAGGTCATAAAGGAAGCCTCATAATAAAGTGGCGCCCAATCAATTTGGAAGTGGGCGTTCATATCAAAAACTGCTTT
>JAHDFW010000010.1:0-31835 GCA_020627945.1 Cytophagales bacterium | reverse complement strand
ACCGTAGCCACTGGTTTGGGATCATTCGGATTAGGTGCTATATACGTGGATGTTCCTAATAAATCTACCTGAAGTTCCTGTCCAAACTTTACGATCAAAAGCGCAAATGAATTTATAACTTTGAATGAGGTAAACTTAAGTCCAACACCTATAAAATATTCACCCGGTTGAGGTGGAATATAGTCGTTCAACTCCGTCATCATGGCACTCAAATTACTGGTACCAGAAGAAGGTGGTGAATCTCCTGCAGCCGCCGCTATTAATGGAAATCCTGCTACTTTGGTAACGGGAGGTGGAATAAAATTACGGTTGTAACCAAACGCTACTGCTAGTCCTGTTACAAACATAAAGGCAGGTCCACCCAACGGCATATCTAACAAACCATAGATAAATAGTGACGACTTACCATGATCATCTTCATAACCTCCAATAGCAGCCAACTGAAATTTCTCCATCGAAAGGGTAAACATCCCATCATATTCGCCATTGCCACTATCCAAAAATGCTCCCGCTATTTCGAAATCGTCGGTCTTATAATCCAAAGACAAACCTTCTAATCCAAAATGAGGATCAAACTTATCCAAAGGATTGCCAATTTCTAGATGATCAAATCCCATGGTCAATGGACCAAATTGGATGCTCGCGTCAATAATAAAATTAAGATCTCCGTTCTTAAAATTTAATCCTAATGATTGGAGTGTTACGGGACCAAACTTCTTACCAATAGGGTGATTACTTTGGGTAGCTCCTGCTGAGCTAGGTCCAGAACTATCATTTGAAGATCCAGTGCTACCTCCAGAACCCGCGTTCCCCGCTGCTGAAGTATTATTGGATTGACCAGAACTTGGAGCTGTTGTTAACGTGAATGTTGGGAAAATTCCACCTGAATCAACCTGAGCAGATGCCAATAAACCTTTTTGTAAACCTCCAGTTTCTGAAGTAGGAATTTGAGCAGAGACCTCCACGCTGTTATCACTTAGAACCGTATTTATTGAGGCTACTAGCTCTTTTGAAAGCTCCTTGTTACAGTAAATTAAAACTCCATTTTTAATCCCCACCTGCTTAAGCAACGGTCCTGCTATGGGCAATTTACTTAGGTTTATGGAAGCTCCAATGGAGCAACCTAACAGATGATATGTAGTACTAGTTGTACCCGATGTATCAGTATAAGACAAGAGCCATGGGTCAGTAATACTAACATCTACCGAAGGAATTTCTGGCGGTAACTTAAAGTCTGGATCAATCTTGCTACGTTTAAAACCTTCCCTAAGTAGTTTCGTTAACGGTATAGTATTGGATTGATCATTAACAAACAACTTATAACTGTTGGATGCTCCAGAATTGTCAACTGCCTTAAATTTAACACCTTCAATCTCTAAATCATCCGATACGTTATATGTAAATTTCCCATCAGCACCTTTTGTAATTTTTGCTGACAACTTATCCGAAGTACTAGCCGCTGCATCAGATGTATAATAAATCACATCTATGGAAGCATTTAAATGCTCTGAATCCAGTTCAAATTGTATGGAATCTAAGTAAATTTTCGTGTCTATTATGCTTTTTAAGGCTTTTATGCCTTCAAGTAAAGTAGTGATACTCTCTGTTGAAATACCAAACAATGTCCCAATAGAATCTAAAATTTCAGTTAATTTTATTTTCAGTAGGCTATCTCCAAAGTTTGCATCTCCTTGAAACGTAAGTCCTTTTCCGACTATGAAATCAGCAGATAATTGGAGCAATACCGACGACTGAGAAGTTGGCATATCTATACCAGGTAGACCAAAATCTGAAGAACTACTTCCTGCATTGGGTTTTGCAACTAAATCGGATTTTGGAATATCAAATGACATTACCCCTCCAATTTTAGCCTCTTTCGTATCGGGAGAAAGGTCCAGGCTCAGGTTAATTGCAGAAATCGTAAGATTATCTAATGATGGATCTGGCGTCCAATCCATAAAGGAACGAGCATTCAAAGAAAAAGAATGATTCGGTTCATCGGCAGAGATGCTTAGCTCATGCAGTTCGATGTTCGCATTACTTTTACTTACCGATGCTCCAAAGTCAACGGCTACTTCGTTGAACAAATCTGAAAGATTGAGTGGCGTATCTGGATTTAAAGAGCCTTGTAGTACTAGACCTGGGAAGTCGGCTTCTAGGTTAATTATCGACTTATTTAGTTCTAATTCTCCTTTTACCGAACCGTTTATTTGCCTTGTAGAAGAATCTAGTAAATTCTGAACGGCTAAAGACAAACTAATATCTTCCAACACCAGAGAGGGCGAAGAAATTAAGGTAAGGTGAGGTGTTAAATCTACTTCTAATGTCGCAACGGGCACCTTGTCGGCGCTAGTACTTGCTTCAGGGTCAAAGTTTACCATAAACTTAACGTCCTTGATAGTAAACAGTTTGCCCAACGATTGTGGCACCATATTAGCCCAACCCGATTGACCTCCAAGATCAGACAAAATACCAACTCCCGAAGAGCTCTCATCCTTTAAAGAAGCATTAAGTTTCCAGAGTGAAGATCCTCCTGTAGGGAAATCAATTTTAGTATCTAGTATGGTATTACCATGATCTAAACTAATTTCACCATTCAATCCTCCTCTATACAAACAAGTAACCTGTGGGGTAGTTAAACCAGCTGCATTAGCATAATCTTTAATAGAAGCATTGAAAAATAGGCTCAATGAATCTACCGTTATCCAATCCTCTCCTCCTACCCCTAATGATTGTTGTTTCGGTTTCCCATCATCTCCAACAAAAACACCAGTAAGTGCCAAGGATTGCTCAGGAATAACTTCCCCTGTCACAGGTTCTGCTGAAGCAGAAGTCCATTTGATATCCAGCAATACTTGAAGCTCTAAAAACGTAAATTGTGTCTTGATCAACATGGTTGTTGCATTAGCAACTGTCAAGGACGTTTTGTTAATCGTTGTGCCTGTTGCCGATGTGAAAAAATCAGCAAAATCATCCAACCCCTGAACAGAGGAGTAAAAAGGCAAATCTGAGTCCACATTGGACTTTACCAAATCGATAATATTTTGAAAACTCTGACTACTCATTTAATTGGAATTTGTAAGGTTTTTTAGAGAAGTAACTTTATTTAAATAACTGGCCAACGAATGGTTTGTACTCTTAATCAATGCTTGTTTGTACGTAGATGAATTGAGCTGATTTGAAACAAGTATTAAACTTGATTCTGGAAAAAAATCTGGCGAAGATACGAGTATGGAATCCACATATTTACCTTGATCGTTGTACAAATATTTACCATCCACCCGATGTGTATAATGAGGGAAATCTCCATTAGCAATAGAATTGGTGCTATTTCCGCGTTCCGTCCAGGCTAAACAATAATTCATTCCTCCTGAACCCCACTTAATATCGTCTATTACCTCTTGGTTCCACGGGTATTTTGAATCAGGAAATTTACGCTGGAGCTGCTGCAAAATTACTTTCTCTGTTCCCGTCGCCTGAAATGCTTTTGATACATTGCTATAACCATAGATGTAAGAAAACGCGTCATGCTCAATACTTGTTCCTCCTGGAATATACCTTAGCATAATTTTGTCCAATTTACTGAGCCAATCTACTAAATCTGATTGTTGAGATAGTTGCCTCAGACAATTCTGAAACTGATCAAATATAAGTTTACAATCCTCTACGGTGACCATGTACGGATTCCCTTGCGCATCAATAATCTTATTACCATGATATTCTTTCAGCTCGTTACTAACGATATTTTGGACTGTCATTTTACCTGTATAATCATCTGTGATTTTATAGACATATTCATCATAATTGACGTTACCATCAAAGGAACCATAGTCAATTGAGCCTTCAAAATTTGTAAAAATTGCCGTTTTACCGATATTATTAGACGGATCCGACATCGCATATTCACAATCTATCAGATAGGGCTTTTTATTCGAAACAATAATATTTTTTATATGTAAATCGCGAATACTAAACATACCCGCTATGGCCATATTATTCCCCCAGGATTTATAAAAGTCTTGTATTTGAGACTCATTGGATGACTCTTTATCAGATTCAAGAAATTCTATATAACCATAGGATTCTGACACATTGATACTATTTGGATCTACTTTACTTATATCAAACAAAGAACCAGGTCTTCGAGGAAGTATTTTATAAGAGGGAGTGTAGCTCATGCTTGTTTTACGATTCGTATACTCTGCAAGACTTTCGTCTACCAGAAAATAGGAAGCTCGATCCGCTGAAACAAGCCCTAAATCTCGTTGATCTTGTTGAAGGGTTGAACTTAAAATTGTTTGAATTTCAGAATTACCTTTAAGGGAACTTACCTGTCCAAAGACATAACAATCCCACTCTAAATCAGTTGGTTTATACACTAGTTTTCTTACCGAATATCTTGAGAACATCTTGGCTTTATGGAGTGTAAGAATCAATACTTGCTGCCCACCTTTGTGAAAATCAGCTGCCTTAGATTCAATTTTAACTATTCTCATCATATTTCCTTTAAAAAAATAAGTCGAGACCAAATCACGATCTTGAGTTATTCTTTTCACCAGATTGGTAATATTATTTACAAAATTGGAAGTCAGCTTATCTACAATATATGCTGTTCTGGGATTCCTAAGATAAAAACCGTCTACTCCAGATTTTTGAACATCCTGAACTGGCTTAACCGATTTATCCGCCATATAAACATCCGCATTAATAACTAATTCAAAGTAATTCTCATAAGCTTTATCGTCACTTACCGCACCGTTTTGAGAAAGCGTTCGGTCAAAAAATTTATCCATTTCAACCAATTCCGTATTTCCATAGTAAATTTGATTAAATCTCGAACTGTAAATACTGTTTTTGCCATAATGAAGTTCAGGATAAACCGCGCTTACCACATATTGATCTAAGATATGAGCCAACTCTTCCACCAAGTTTTGAGCCACTAATGCCTCATAAACATATTGCCCATGTTGCGTTGCCAACTTTTCGAACTCAGCGTAAGCCTCAATTAACTTATTGTTGTAAATCGAAGCTCTAAGCCTACATGGTACACCAATAGAAAAACTCACATTTTTTCCATACTTAAACTTATATGTTTGTATACTCTTAGGCATTATTTTGATCCCCTGTATTCTCCGTATCTGTTGTTTTAAGTTTGGTTGCTTTAGAGGTAGTTAACAAATTTTGTAATGCAGCAAGATCATTCGCTCTACGTTCATCACCTGCTTCAATTTGCTCATCAATAAAGGTCAGTGAGGTATCAGCATAAAAATCCGTCCCTTGCTTCGGGTTTACGATTTGCCCTCGTGAGTTTCTTAATTTTTTATGATTTAAGTTTCTAGAGTAAATAGGAATATCGCATAAATATAAATCCTGAAATGAATTAGCATCCGACCACACTGCAGCATCGTCCAAATTGCTCCAATTATAGGGAGGATCTGTAGGCGAAGGTATCGAACGTTTAATACTTGCTAAAAGAGTAACAATGTCATTCTTCAAGGTAACATAATCCGGGTTACCATCGCTTTTGATCTCTTTATCGCTGTACTTATATCCATAAAGTGCCCCCACTAAAAACTTATCCGACTTAGTATCTATAATATCTCTATTATATGTATTACCGAACGCTTTCACCATAGCTTTCACCTCTACATTATTATCTATCAATTTTCTGATAGCATATGTAAATCCATCCAAAAACCATTTATCATATTCGTCGTCGAGTAATGAATAAGGTTTGTTATCATGGTCGGCCAAAAAGTTAGAAGAATTCTGAATATTTGAGAGGTAAGATGAAGAAACACGCATTGAAGCTCTTTTATCATTAATGATCATATACCCCGCATGTTCAGATTCTTTGGTGGACAATGCTCCGCCAGTTGCTGCACCATCTTTAGAGTAGAGCAAATGAGAGTTAGCGGGTGAACTAAAAGGGTAACCAAACGAAGCTTCCAAATCAATAAAATATGGCAAATATTTATGAGCTATACAGTTTCCTTGGTGCAAATCACTAACTGAAAATATTGTAGACAACGCCTGAAAGGCACCCATGGATTGATAAAAGGTACTTACCTTTCTCTCGCTTAATGTTATAAAGTCTTCATCATTATGACTTAGGTAATCAATATAACCATAACAAGAATCTAAATTGATCACTGGGTCACTTGAATTAAAAAGGGAGCCTGGTGTCATTGGTAGGATTTTATATGTACCTATTCTTGCAGCCTTATCTTTCACCGCAAAAGTGTTATAATATTCAGCTATGCTCTGATTATTTTTAAAGAAACTTGTACTTATTCCATCCGGAGGAGAATCGCCATAGATCAGTTTAACTTGACTAGCCCTCCATGCATTCAGTAAGGTCATTACGGAATCATTGGAACACATTTCACTAATGCTCCCTACCAAATTGCAATCTATCTCAAGGTTACCGGGTTTATAAATAATTGCACCGTTGCCAGTTGAATGTTTGAAAGATAATTTAACCACTTGTTGACCTTTGCGATACGAATAGAATCCTTTTATTGAAATATCCGTTAACACCAAATTTGGATCTGCCCCGAAGTAAACGGTATTAACTATATCCCAGTCTCTAATCAACCGCCGAGTCATTGAAGTACAAAAAATAATAAAGTTTTTAGCTGAGCGAAGACAAGCATGTTCAGTTCTTGGGTTTCTTTCAAAAAATGCTTGTACACCATCAATGGGCTTACCGTTTAACCCTATGATTTGACGACTAATACACCACGCAAAATACTGTATATATCCAATATTTCCTGACACTTCTTTGTCAGCATCGTCAACGGAAAACTTATCTTTTTCACTAAAAAAGACTGCTTCTGAAATCATTTGGGTATTACCTGCCTTAAATTTATTCCAGTCCTTTTTATAAAGATTTGATCTACATTTATTAAAGTCACACATTACCGCAGAGACCACATATCTATCTAATACTTGAGCATATTCACAAAGAACACCTGTATTTAGAAGTGCATGAGATACCTTACTGTTTGTGTTAAATTCAGATTTCCATAAAAATTCAACAAACCCCTTAAGAAATTGGTTATAAATTTGAGCACGTAGTGCACAAACTACACGAATCGCAGGAACATTCATTGGTTGTTTTTTATCATCTAATATTTGATATACCTCCATAACTTTAGCTATTTTAATGTAGATAATTCCTTTTTCAAAGCTGCCAACTCCTCATCCAATTTCTTCTTAAGTTCCTGATTCTCTTTCTCCAATCGTTCCACTTTTTTACCAAGTTCTTGTACTGCACTAACCCCAAGCATTGCTACCTGATCATAATCAACCGTTCGGAAGTCATTCACTTGTTTACCTATCACAAATAGTCTAGTGGTTTCCCCATCCCAATTTTCCAACACAAATGTTTTGTCATTCAAGACTTTCGACACTTTTGCAATTACTTCTCCTTGGTCACTTACCATTTTTAAGATATCTCCCACAACCAACGCATGCTCTGTATTAGTAACAACGGTGAGTTCTTTATCCAATGGATTCAATGCAACAGAATTTGCAAACTCGTAGATATTGGGTACAAAATCTTTATGGTGCTTAACGGCCTGTGGAAATATGGTTTCTACCTCTTGTGCAATAAGCCCTTTATGGCTTCCACTTCCGTGTTTACTTACATCAATGTGTTTGTAGTTTTTAACCTCCAATTGAGTGAGTGTTTGTAAATCCTCTGAAGAATCAACATTTTGAATTTGATGTTTAATCCTTGTATCAGACACGGACATAAATTGCGCTCCAACTAAAGTTCCATCCGCAAGAATTGATACCAAATTAGTTTGACCGTCTCCAAAAGTTGTTGAATTTCCTACTGGATCTTGCTTCCCTGCAGCATCGCCATTATTATTAACGCTATAATTAGACCATGCATACCCTTTATTAAAAGACGTATTATTAGATGGTTTTGCTATATGTAAACATACATTATGATCATCTGTATCAGATAAAAAGGTCAAAGCAGTAGAACCTATTTTTACATTTCCATTGAATTGATGTACTTGATTAGATGTAGTTCCATCTTCATTGGTAATTGTATTTGTATTGTAGGTAAAGCCGACGCTAGGTGTATACCTAATATAATTATTTGCATCTGTAAAATTTATTTGTACATCATCAGAATAATTATAATTGGAAGTAAAGGGTGGATTTGTATTAATCAGCAATAAGTTAAATACATTATCACTATACTTGATATTATTATCGACCACATACGAATACGAGGAACCAGTAGACCCCATAACCACAGCATACGTCTCATTAACAGTTTGACCATCAGCAGCTGGAATATTTTCAAATGGCAATAAATTCCCAGGTATATTTTCACCTAAAAGAGTGGTATTACCATTAGAAATCAGAGAGCTTGTGGAAATGCTATCTGCACTTAATTTTGTTCCATCAGAACTAAACTTTGCCATCGGAAAATTAAAATCCCCCTTATTGCTAAGCGAAAACAAACCATCTACAAGAATTGCATTTCCCGCCCCATCGATCGACGGGCTGATGAAGATCGAATTACCAACATTTTTATTTGATTCAGAAACATCTCCAATATGTAAGGCATTTACGGTGTTTGAATCAGGGTTTAATAATAGCAATGCCTCACTACTTGGCTTTGAACCTAAAGCAACAGAGTTATTATCTAAAACCAAAGGACTTTTCTCTATTGGAACATTAAAATTCTGCTGCCAGTAGTTACTCAAATTAGAAATTACCAGATTTACATAAGTCAATCCAGCAATCGAATTCGTAGGAGTTACAATACCATCTATCTTGATCTCAATTCCTTCAAGAGGTTTTAATTCGGTTTGAGCAATTTCCAGATTCCACTGACCTGGGGCAAGGCTTGTGCCTTTATTAGGAAGAGCAAAAAGTACTTTTCCATCTTTCCAATAAGACGAATCAGAATCATAAAGAAACACATTTTCAGTCCGTAACAATAGATATGAATCACCTTTACTAAGCTTAACGGCTAAGGTATTAGCCTGTTCGGGGTCCTCTCCAATTAATATTCTAGCCCCTTCTTCAATTTCGAAGCTTATCGGGTTACTCATTTTTAGTCCGTAATACCCTTGTATTTGACTAGGTGACACTACGGTCACGTCAAATTGGGAAACTGGCCCGCCTGCATACATCTCTAATTCATGGCCTGCCTCTAGACCTGCCAAGGCAGCCAGCGTTTTTTGAAACTCACTATAACTGTTATTGGAGAATGAAACTATTAATTTTTGCTCATGCTGAGAAGGATTCTCCATATCAGCAAGAATTTGCCCTGTTAAATTTTTAGAATCTACTTGAAAATTAAAACTATCTCCTGATGCAATATAATTTGATGAGTCCACAGGTTTAAGCACCATCACCAACAAGAAACCATAAACAAAGTTAGAACTAGCACACAACCCCAATTCATTATATTTCCCATATCCAAAATGTATGTCCATAACATTATCCGCACCTATCATTGCCATTTCAGTTGGGATTCCCAGGTTTCCTTCTACTGGTAAGTTTAATTGAAAGCTAGTTGCTTTCTTTTCTAAATCATCATAAAACGAGATTGTATCGGTAGTAGAAGAGTTGAACAATCGCAACTTAATAGAATCTGGGGTTGCAGGAGTACTGCTGTTTAGAATTCGTGCAGGTCCTACCACATCCAACACTAAAGGAGAAGTTCTGTTCCCAATGTGACTGATAACATTTAAACTTTGGAGCCCATGTCCATTAATATCTAGATTTACATCTGTAGATACACTTTCTGAAAGCTTATATAAAAACTCAACATTCGTGCTGCGAGCTCCTCCAATAGGGTTCCCCTTAACTCCTGGTATATTTAGAGTAAGTGGGGCACCTTTTACAAGCGTTAGTGTTTTTTCCAAGCAAATAAAAGAGATGACTACATGACCATTGCTACTTATCGTGTTCACAGCTGCATTCCAGATACTCGTATCTGGTATTCCTTTCTGGATAAAATCTTCAGCCAAGATTCCAGGCTTAAACTTCAATTGAAAGTGATAATTTTCAACAGAAGGGGTTGTACTTGAAAGAGTTGGAAAAACAATGGCATTACTAGTGTTAGATTCTACCTCCAAGGTCATTTGAGTACCATGCTTAGAACCTACCAAATACAGGGCAGGTACCTCCGAACCATAATAATTAGAGTATAAATTAAATCCAACCGCAACGGTATTTTGAAAAGTAGAACTTCGATGATCAGCGCTATTTTGTAAATCTTGATTTACCTGTGAGATATTAAGGCAACCATTATACAAGGTCAACCAAGCCAAATTACCGTTAATACCAGTTCCTACCGTATTTACGGTTCTTGCCACGCTATTTGGCAACAAACCAGTCGGTTGAGTAGCTTCAGATTGCTTGGCTACAATACCATCGACATACAAAACACTATTCCCCGATGAATCCACGGATACCGCTACATGAACCCACTCTTTCGCACTCAGTGTATCTTTTTGAGTAATAGTCGCTGTACTTGCGCCAGAGTTTGAACAGGAATATGTCAAATTTCCAGTAGCATTAATTCCAAAACTAAATGAATCTGTCATTGCCGTAGCAGTGCCTCCTGCAAGTTCCAAAATAGTTGCAGCAATGGTAATATCAGATAATTTTATCCACGAAGTTAGCGTCATCCCTGATTGAAAATCTGAAGCTGTTCCTACACTGCCAAGCGACATAGAGCCTGTTCCCGTAAGTTCCAGACATTCCCCCATTAAAATATCTTGAGTCATTTGCCATCCAGATGTAGATAAGGTGCCTTGCAAGGCATTGGTAGTTACTCCAGTAATGATGTTTGACTTTTCGTTGGCAAAATCAAATTCGAATAACGATGACACTGGTGCAAACTGTCGGATGCTCATATCTTCCTCAACCTGAGTTTGACTTAGTTGTCCCTTATATACACTTAACCAAGCTATATCTGCATCTAAACATTGATTACTTTGGTAGGAAGAAGTATTTCGACCTATTAAAATACCCTTAGTTGTATAATTAGCTTTCGGAAGAAAATTTTCCAAAAATATTTTTTGAGTAGTTGGGAGAGAATCAGAGTAAACTCCCCATTTTACTGAAAGAGGATTCCCGTTCACATAAAATACTGTATTTCCATTTGCTTGCACAGAAACTGAAATATGATACCACTTATTTAGATCTATGGCATTTTCTGCTTTCATAAAGGCATAAAAGAAATTGCCATATTCATCGATCTTGGCAACTACAAAAGTACCAGGGTGTTTTTTACGCAGTCCAAAGGTAAGCCCTCCAGAATTAGGTTCTCCACCCATATACAGTATAGGCACATCTCCATTAAACGAGTTGAATTTAATCCACGTACAAATAGTGTATCCCTCAGATAGATCAGAAGCAGGATTGTTTGGAGATATTTTGGATAACGTGAAATAATTTTCAAATTCGGTTTGTCCAGATTTTGGTCCAGGAAACGAAATATAATTACCAATAATATCATCGTTCCCAACAGGACAATTTCCAGTCATAGTCGCAATCATGCTAGGATCAGAATAGGCAGGTATCTCTGATTGATTAGCCCCTTCTTCAAAATTGAATTGAAATAATACTTCTGGTGTGTTGTTCATAATTGTTTAATGCCTTGCCGTTAAACCCAATACGATGTTCGATCTAGCATAGATCTCATTTCTCAGGTATAACTATTTTGTTAAATTCTTTATCTGTTCCTTTAATTCAGTTAATTCCTCGTCGAACTTCTTCCTAAGTTTTTCGTTCTCCTTTTCTAGTTTTTCCAAACGTTCCACCTTATTGCCTAACTCCTTCATCGCACTAATCCCCAGCATGGCGACCTGATCGTAATCTACGGTTCTAAAGTCATCTACACGTTTTCCTATTACAAACAATTGAGTGGTTTCTTCAGCCCAATTTTCTAAAACAAATGACTTGTTATCTAACACTTCTGAAACCTTAGCAATAACTTCTTTTGTCCCAGTAGCAACCTTAATTACATCTCCAATTTCACAATCATATTCTTTATCAAGATTTACAAGTAGGGTTTTAGCTTCTTTATCAAAAACTATCGACTTCGCTTTTGCGTAAAAATCTGGTATAAAATCCTGATGGTGAGTAACGGCTTGTGGAAAGATTTTTTCTACTTCTTGAGCAATTAGACCTTTACGAGTTTGGTCTCCATGCAGGTGCGAATCTCTGTACTTATAGTTTTTAATTTGTAATTGTTGGATTTTCGTATAATCCTCAGAAGGGTTAGCAATCTCAAGATCTTGCTTTACTCGAACATCAGAGATGGCCATGAACTGAGGTGCTGCAATTGGTCCTTCGCTTAATACAGAAAAAGGATTTTTTAAAACGGTACATTGATCGAGAGTTGCTGAATTTGTAAACATATACCCCCCGTTCAGTTCAGTAAAAGTGGTAGGTTGTCCAATATGCAGTGGAATATTTCTACCTGCTGAGTCATCTTTTATTAAATCGAGTTTAGTATTCCCCATTTTTACCCGACCGTTGAATTGATGACACTCAAAATTTCCGGTAACCGTTGCGCTAGGAGTGTTTAAATTGTAAGTAAAACCGTTTCCTGGTGTGTAGCGGATGTGATTTTCTGGACTTATAAACGTGATTCCTACATCGCCAGTCCCTTCATTGCCATCACCATCGGATACGTTATCATTTAGTGCAAGTAAAAGGTTATATTCATTTGCTCTACTACCAGATAACTCCGGATAATTACCTCCTGCAGCTCCAATCACAACCGCATAATTTTCTTGGAGGCCATAAGGTCCAGCGCTTGGGAATGAAGTTTTCGTATATTGCATACCTTTACCAAAGGTATTATTGATCCCTTTTACTGTTAAAGAGTCTGATGTAAGGGTCTTAATTGCACCAGAATTACCATTAACAACATTACCTTGCAACGTGGAAGTGGCGCCTAGGCAAACATCTCCATTACTTGCTGCTATCGTAAACAAATCCTTTATGTTTATTAAGAATTCCGTAGTGTCCGCAGGAGGATTGACGTAAATCAGCCCCTCCGCAGAGGAACCATTAGGGATTTCACCTATCTGTAAGGCGGTCGTGTTTACTGCTGGATTTAATAAAAATAACGAACCAGAATCTACTATATCTGTACCTATAGCAACGGAGTCATCTCCTAAAATAAGCGGGGTTTTCTCAATCGGAATATTAAAATTTTGTTGCCAGTAGTTATTCAAATTTGAAATCACCAAGTTCACATAGGATTGCCCAGATATTGAATTTGTTGGCGTAACTATACCTTTTATCTCAATATCAATTGAGTCTTGAGGTGCTAATTCGGTTTGAGCAATGGACAAATCCCATTGCCCAGAAACCGTCTTGGTATATTTATTTAAATAAAAACCATACAACGGAGTATTCGAAGACAGACTATAATTTAATCCAACTGCTGGCGTTAAATATATTGTTTCCGCACCTTTTTCAGCTTGAACAGCTACTTCATATAGTTCTTGTTCGGGAGAATTTGTAGTTAAAGAAACGAGATCCCCTATTTCGACCGTTTGTTTTAAACCACTGGGATCAAAATTAACACAGAAATATCCTTTAATTTCATTGGGTGATACTAATTTAATTTTAGTAGTAGGAGTATAACTACTTGAAGGATCTGAGTTAAGCCCAAGGACATGGTTAGCTTCTAAACCTGTAAAATACTGCAGAATTCCTTTAAAGTCCTCGTATTGAAAATGTATTCCTGCTTCTATATAAACCATTCTAGTTTGCGTACCATCTGCAGCAACTTCGCCAACTTTAGGCCCCAAAAAGCATTGATTTTTATCTATAAAACCAAGATTTTGATTAATATGATCATCCGCTGAATCAGGCTTAATAGTCATTTCGAGCACATAAATACAAGGACCACCAGGACTTGAGACACCTAATTTCCCCAAAGCTTTATGACCAAAATTCACATCAGGTTCCATATTCTCCGCAATCAGAGCCATTTCATCTAATATTCCAAGGTTATTTTGGACTGGCAAATTGATTTGAAACTTAGCTGAAGCATGTTCTGATTCATTATAAAATTGAATACTTTCAGTGGTAGAAGAGTTAAACAGCCTTAACTTAATAGATTGATGCTGCGTTTCAGGTGTGTAATTCAAAACGCGTGCTGGTCCAACCACATGGAGCGTTAGAGGCGATGTCCTATTTCCTATATGACTAATAATATTTAAACTTTGGAGGGCATGTCCACTTATATCCAAACTTACATCGGTAGAAATGCTTTCCTGAAGTTTATATAGAAACTCAACATTGGTACTACGTGCTCCTCCAAATGGATTACCATTTACCTTTGGTATCTCTACGGTTAAGGGAGTCCCTGCTGTTAAGTTCTGACCCGCAGTCAAACAAATAAAAGAGATTACTATATGTCCAGTACTGCTAATGGTGTCCACTTTGAAATTCCAAATTGATGTATCTGAAACTCCCTCTTGAACAAAATTTTCAGATAACACTCCAGGTTTAAATCTTAACTGAAAATGATAGTTTTCAAGAGATGGAGTCTTGCTGGTAAGTGTTGGAAGCAAAATTTTATTTAAACTATTAGAACTTACCTCTAGCGTCATATGGTTATCACTAGCCGAATCTACTAGAAATAAGGCAGGTACCTCCGAACCATAATAATTGGAGTACAATTTGAATCCAACAGCCGTAGTATTTTGAAAGGTTGAAGCTCTATTATCAGCACTACTTTGAAAATCTTCATTAATCTGTGAGATATTCAAACAACCATTGTACAAAGCCAACCATGCCATATCACCTTCAAAATCTGTACCCACGGTATTTACGGTTCTAGCTATGCTAGTAGGCAACAAACCTGCGGGTTGAATAGCATTAGCCTGATCCACTATATTCCCATCAACATATAAAGTGCTGGTTCCGACAGAATCAATTGTGATCGCTATATGGACCCACTCTTGTGCGTTGAGTGGCTCTTTTTGGACTACGGAAACATTACTCCCCCCTGAGTTAAAACAAGAGTAAGTCAAATTACCTGTTGCGTTTACTCCAAAACTAAACGAATCAGATAAACTACTAGCAGTACCTCCTGCAAGTTCTAAAAATGTACCTGCAGTTGTTATGTTCTTTAGATTAACCCAAGAGGTTATCGTCATGCCTGTTTGGAAGTCTGAAGTAGCTCCTACACTTCCGAGCGACATAGACCCTGTCCCCAAAAACTTCAAACATTTCCCCATTAACGGGTCCGAAGTCATTTCGCATCCAGAAGTTGATAATGTTCCTTTCAGCGCATTTGGACTTACTCCTTCTATAATATTCGATTGCTCACTTGCAAAATCAAATTCAAACAAGCTAGGTACAGGAGCAAACTTTCGAATACTCATATCTTCCTGTACCTGAGTTTGGGTTAGCGCTCCTCGATACATGCTTAACCATCCTAGGTTAGCATCTAATGGCATCGCATTTACAATATCAAAATTGCTTGCTCCAATCTTTATGGTTTCGGATAAATAATCCCTTCCAGGCAAAAAGTTCGTTAGATCTTGAGATGTAGTACCACCAGCTGATATCACTTGCTTAGTATTACTTTTCTCTACTCCGTTGACATAGAATGCAGGGTTTCCTTGACTATCTATTGTAACTGCAACATGACACCATTTATCTATTTCGAGTACATCACTTGAATCTAAAATATAGCGGTATTGATTACCATACTGATCTACATGGTTGGTCATAATACAACCTGTAGTCGTGTTCAATTGAAAAGCAAAATTACTTAGGCCTGATGAGTTACCAAAACAGATTATTGGTGCATAATTTTGAAAAGAATTAAACTTTATCCATGCACATACAGTAATCCCTTTAGTTAAATCCGCTATTGGATTAGAGGCAGAAAAAGAGGGTAAAAGTAGATAGTTTTTGTACTCGGTTTGACTCGTAGGAGCAACTGGCATTGAAAGTGAATTACCAATTACATCATCATTTAAAGTAGGACAGTTCCCTTCAACCTCCACGTAAAGATCTGCATTGTTATACGAATATATTTTACTGGGTGTAGATTGTTGATTAAAGTCAAACTGAAATAATACTTCGGATGTGTTCATAGCCATAAGTTTATTAAGGTTCCTATTAAGTGTTTTTATGAGATAGCTTTAACCACCCGTCTATAATGTGCTGATTACTGTTTAATGAGGGTTGTTTGCTATAAGGTTTTATACCAGTCGACTTCTCTAATAAAGTCGTCTGAATTTCAGTAATCAATTGATTAGTAAGATTTAGTGAGGAGTCCTTTAAACTACTTTTAATTTTATCCAAAGAATCAATTTTGTACCTAGTAGAGGTCGTTGGGGAGTCGATATTTTCATCTATAAGTGTAACAATATTGGAAGAGACCAATTCACTCCAAATCGATGTAGCGGTAATGCTAAACGTAGCAGGCGTTAAATCATGTCGTTCCAAATATGCATTCCACCCCGACTCAAAATCTGCCTCACATACTGTGATCATGTCAGGAATATTTTTCCATCCATTAGCGCCCTCATTCTCTATGAAGGACCATTGGTATCCTTCTTCAGTCGGCAAAGACATTTGCAAATAATCTTTAGGAGTTAGCACCGATGAAACCTGGAATGTCACGGAGATCTTTTTTAATGCCTGAGTATAGTATTCCGCAGGTATATTTATTGTTTTTACTGGCAGTACACCAGAAGTGGCATGTACAACTCCATGCGGATCAACCAGCATAGTTATTTTTTTTGATTCACCTGCAAGAGACAAGGAAATCGTAGAGGAGGAATTTACCCACTGTCCTGAATCAGATGCTTCTGCATCCCAAAAACCAGCCAACCCATCATTTAATTGTGGTAAATGTCCTAAACGAATAGGGAAATTCACGTTTTCATATTGATCCGTTTGAGGTTTTCCTCCCTGCAATTCATTAAAAAACGGTTGCCACATTTGGTCATGGTGGAAACCTCCTTTAACATCCATTCCAACGTTGGCCTGAACAATGGCCATAGGTTTACCCATTAACACAGAAATGGTATCGTGGCCTGCAAAGTAATCAGGGTAAATGGTCTCCTGTGCTTGTTCGAGCTGATCATAAAACGCATTAAAATCTGGCAATACAGCATTGTTTATAAAATCCTGCAACACTATATTCCCTTCCACTAGTTTATTGTTAGCGATCGCTGATGATGAACTATTTGCACCTGGAAATGGAGTTAAACCTCCCTGGCCTATTACACACAGAGGGTTTCCAGCAGCATCAAAAGTCTCTAGAGAGGCATTAAGGTAGTTCGGTACAACCCAACCACAGATTGGCGAAGTAGATGGGTGACTATTCATCTCTACTTCATGGTCTTCCGCAGAAAGCCATCTAAAGTTCAATCTTGCTGGCTGTGTGATGCGTGGGTTCAACTTAAAAGTATTCGAGCTCCCTTTCTGACTTCTATTATTTGGTATAATCAAATTATCAATAAGACTCCCCATGTTACCTGCTGATATACCAAAGCGATCTAAGAGTTGTACATCATTAATGGACAGGTAACCGTCATAGATGGGCATGAATCCCATGTCGGTTAAAGGTGCTGCTACTTTTGCATTCCCAATAACCTTTGCCAATGGTTCAAGGATCCCCGTATATGGTTTGAAGGCTAACGGGTCTGAAATAGGCAATTGAACATTATGCTCATGCTGCAACAAAGCCTCATTCAACCCATGAATGGACTGAGTTAAAATGGTATTTCCTTCAAGCCAAGTAATACATTTATCAATAATTGCTTTTGTATCGGAGTCTAAATCCCGAGATGTGGTGTAATTATTTATTTTATCCAATAAAAACTCACCCGTCTTGTTAGACACGTAATTCCTTCCTACATAAGTGGCATATTGCGGGTGCAGACTTCTGGCACCAATGGTGTTTTCCCTTAATTCAAATTGCTGATAGGGAATATTATATCCGTAGGTAAAGCAATCGCTCTTGTATATATTCTTACTATCTCTTAAGGACGATGAATACGAAAAGTAGACATTCCAGTCCATGAGTTGTAACGAAAGATCTGTAGGAGGTTTTGCCTTACTTAATTGAACATTGGTATTATCAAAATAGGGTAAGGTTGTATTTAAATCTATACTGCTCAACTCTACAGCTTGGCTATCTGATTTATTTGATGTGGAGCCATTAGTTGGGTTTGAAATCACAAAAGCCAAAGAAGGGTTCTTGGGTCTATAAAAGCGAGGGGCGGGCACCAGACTTAACTCGTAATAAAATCCACTTGGTTCAATAAGGACATTTTCGTTATTGATGGCATTCTGCAATAAAACGTACGCTTCTTTAAGTTGAGATCCCGTTAATCCCGTTGAGGAAAGTGCTCCAGAAGCTTCATCAATTTCAAACGTTCCAAGTTTTTTCTGCGCCAACATGGTTTTGTCCATTTTCCATTTGACAAAACTTAGGGTTTCATCGTCGTTGGGCAGATGAAATTTTTGACCTACTGGCGGGTAAACACAGTTCATATATTTGCACCAATCTGAATACAATTCAAATTGAAGGTTTTCCATTTCGTGTCCCGTCAAATCAAATTTGGTTTGAACTTCATTCAATGCATTTAAAAGGGATGCAAAATGAGGCGGTATAGCTAAATCGTTTTGACTTTGTGGTGAATCAGGGTCTTGCTGGTTTGTATTTGCTCCAGTAATCTTTGTTTTTCGTATTTTCCAAAGTGATCCGCCATCTTCGGGTACAAATTGCTCTTCTAATTTGGACTCCAATATGTTAAGATCTCGGTCAACTCCATTTCCGATTCTGGAATCGTGATAAATTTCCGATAGAATATTTTCTAATTGCCCTTTGGATAAATCTACTCCTGATTCACTCGAAACATTTTCTGCAACCATGGCAATCACTGCTTCATGACCTGTGGAAGCTAAGGCTATATCCGTAACTTCTACAGAAGCGTTCTGTTTATATTCACCCGAATAAAACGATCTGGATGGACCATTGTCTCCTGAGGTAAAACTCCACTCTAAAAATACTTGAAGGGCATGCTGAATCAATTGATTCTTAGCTTTCCCATTTGGGTCTCCGGTTGAACTAAACAAGGTAGACAGAGATGGGGTGCTATCTGTTGGGTTTAATATAAATCCAGTAAATGTTTTTGCAGATTTGAGGTATTTAGTGGGTATTACATTAGAATTCGAGGATCGTAAGGTTGTAATCCAATCTGGAACTGCTTTATTCACAAATTTACAAAGCTGCGTAAACTTGTCTGAATAGGTTTCAGGGTTGGCAATAATATTATTAACGTCATTGGTTATTTGCTCAATAATATCATTACTTCCTTCATACCAACCTAGTACTTTATAGGTGTTTGAGCTGGTTCCTTCTGCATCGTAAAAACCAAATACACTTCTGCAATTAGGGTAGTACGTGGAAAAAGAAAGTTCTCCATACCCAAAAGCTGTTAAAGGTCCTTTTCCAAAACTAGACCAATATTTATTCTTTATAGATGGTTGGTTCTTTGACTTCAGCCATTGACTTTGTGTTAACTGTCTCCCTGCATATACAAAAGGTTGTTTAAGTGGTTTGCCTATATCGGAAGATGGCACAGTGATAGCATTTCTGTTATACAAATTTTGCTTTGCCGAAATATAATCACTCTCTACTACCCACGATGTTCCATCATTTCGGGTAATTAACCATCTATTGGGAACTCCATAAGCACTTTTATTAATGCTATCATATTGTCTTAAGCCTTTGGGCAATAAAAAATGCAGGTGGATTCCTTTGGACAACGTTAAATTCTCACTGTTCAACGGAGTTGACATGACCGACTTCCCTAAAAATGGAGTGTCAGGGTTATGGTCACGTTGTTCGGTTCCCCATGGGAGTTTAGTAAAATCGGCGAGGCTGCTATTTACCGTCTGAGATCCTTGTAAGCAAAGTCCTTCTACAGAAATAGGTACAACCAACGCATTAATAGAATTAGACATGCGAACTTGATGTATATATTAAGTAAAAATGTACTACTGAACACAAGATCAGTGGTACTAATTTGAGATGGGTCCTCGTATATTTCTAGGAAGCTAAGTCTTCATAAGTTTCAAAGGTTAAGGTTAAAGTTTGTTTAAGTGTTGTTCTCAAATATATATTTTATACTGAATAATTCAAATAAAATAAGGGGTAGTTAACAGGTAGGTCCCAATTATTTAACACAAGCCACAATAAATCAGACACATACCAAAAACTCTCATTAATTAGCTAATTTCAACTGTTCCAGAATTTTCTTAAATTCTTCCCTAAGCGCTTCATTTTCTTTTGTAAGAATATCGATTTGATTGCCCATGGATTCAACTTTAAGATTCAATTCCTGAACGGCACTTACACCTAGCATTGCCACTTGATCATAATCTACCGTTCGGAAGTCATTCACTTGTTTACCAATCACAAAGAGTCTAATGGTTTCCTCTTCCCAATTTTCCAAGACAAAAGTTTTGTCATTCAAGATTTTCGAAACTTTTGCAATTACTTCTCCCTTATCACTTACCGTTTTTAAGATATCTCCTACAACCAACCCATGATCATCGTTGGTAGCAACGGTGAGTTCTTTATCCAACGGGTTCAATGCAACAGAATTTGCAAACTCGTAGATGCTGGGTACAAAATCTTTATGATGCTTAACGGCCTGTGGAAATATGGTTTCTACCTCCTGTGCAATAAGTCCTTTATGGCTTCCACTTCCGTGTTTACTAACATCAATGTGTTTGTAGTTTTTAACCTCCAATTGAGTAAGTGTATGCAAATCCTCTGAAGAATCAACATCTTGAATTTGATGTTTAATCCTTGTATCAGACACGGACATAAATTGCGCTCCTACTACCGTTCCATCTGCTAGAATCGAAACTGTATTAGATTGTCCCTGTGGAAATACCTGAGAGTTCGAATTGGCATCTGACGAACCTATTGACTGACTTTGAGCCTTATATGCTGCCCAGGCATAACCTTGATTGTAATAAGTAACACTTGCTGGGTTCGTAACGTGCAAACAAACATTATCATCTTTAGGATTAGGTTTCTGATTTTGATCTATCAGAGAAAGGTTAGTTTCGCCGATTTTAACATTTCCATTAAATTGATGATAGTTTGAACCAGAAGCATTGTATGTAAATCCAAGATTTGGTATAAACTGGATATAGTTAGTTTGATCTACAAAGGCAATCACCACATCTCCAGATCCGCCATTCTGATTACCTTCCACATTAGTAAGAAGAATATTACCGCTATTTTCACTTGCGCTAAATCCTCTTGCCCCTATTGTTACTGAAAATCCATAATCGCTATTACCTAACGGCTTAGTAGCATTACCTAATAAAATATTTGCCTGTCCATCAACAGAAAATAATGGACTATTTTCTCCTCCAGTAACTGAGATAGTTTGGGCAGTGAAGGTTTGAGTAACATCTAAGTTTATTACTTTTAGTTTATACGTGCTAGATTCATAATAAACACCTTTTCCTCCGCCAAATGAACCAACGTCAGTTGGAGTACTAAAACTAAAATCTCCTGTACCTTCCACTTTAAAAATCCCTTCCACGTTTATTGGAACCTGATTTGTGTTCGAGGGATTAATGTACAATAAGGCCTTTTCCGAAGCATCCGAAGATTTCACTTCACCCAGCTGAACAACATTTTTAACATCCGAATCAGCGCTTAATGCCAATAGTGCGTCTGAATTAACTGAAGTACCTAAAGCCACGGTATTATCACCAATTACCAACGGACTTTTTTCAATTGGGAGATTGTAATTTTGATCCCAATAACCGTTTAAATTAGATATTAGTAAATGCACATAAGTAAGACCCGCAATGGAATTGGCAGGGGTTATGATTCCTTTTATTTGAAAAGTCATCGCCTCTCCTGGACCCAATGTCTTTGTAGCAAAATCTATATCCCATACTCCCGGAATACTTTTATTAGGAATAGTCACCTTATGCAGACAGTTAAGCGTGAAATTAGCTCCATCATCAGCACTACTAACAATTGCATCCATGTAGGAGTCCGGAGTAACATTAAAATAATTGCTTCCTTTCTCAGTTGAAGAACATACAGTAAAAGCTTTAGATATTGGATCACTACTTACCCTAACCAAATCACCAACTACTAAAGCAATTTCTGCTGGAGATTCTAAAACAACTTGAGAAAAGTATACTAGTGGCGATGATAAATCAACCGTAGCACTTTTAGTTTCCTGAGAGTTACCAGTAACTAGTAATGTTTGTTTTTGAGTAGAACCATTTACCTTAAACATACTTATAAAGCACTCCATTGCCTCATAATGAGAGCCGTTACCGATTTGTACTAACCACTGTATATTTCCGCCAGGCATTGGATTCGGGCTGCCAAAAAATTTAGCTTGATAATTTGTTGCGCTTCCACCTTCACCTACAAGCTGAAAAGAATCACCTTCTTGAATAATATTATCACCATCACCAGGGACGATATTTAACGTACCATAATATGCATTATTCTTAAACACACCAACATTCCCCTTTTCAAACCCAATATTATCAACATTATTAGCTCCTACCATAGCCATTTCATTAGGAACATTTTCACTTCCTTCAACTGGAATAGTTACCTGAAAAGTAGTCTTTGTTTGATCTTTTTCATCATAAAAAGAGATGGTTTCCGTCTCGGAAGAGTTGAATATTCTTAACGAGATAGAATCTGTATTAGTTGCCGTATTATTGTTTAAGATACGAGCAGGCCCAAGAATATCTACTACCAAAGGTGATGTACTGTTTCCAATGTGATTCACGATGTTAAGGTTCTGTAGCCTATTCCCCTTAATAGGTAAAGAAGCAGCTGGCGTATTATCTGAGGCTGGATCTATTTGTTCGGCCAAATCATATAAAAACTCTACATTCGTATTTCTAGCCCCACCTATCGGATCACCATTAACCTTGGGAATCTCAACATCAACCGGACTATCCTGAGCAACATTCAAGGAATTATCAAGGCAAATAAAACTTACGACGCAATCACCATTACCAATCACGTCAATCGCTGCATTCCATTGTGCTGTATTCGCTATTCCTGTTTTAATAAAATCTTTAGATAAGATTCCTGGCTTAAATCGTAATTGAAGGTGATAATTTCCAACGCTTGGTTGAGTAGAAATTTTGGTCGGAAACGAAATTGGGTTTAGACTATTTGAGGAGACCTCAAGTGTCATAGTAGAGCCATTTTCTGAAACCAGATAAAGCGCAGGAACTTGAGAACCATAATAATCGCTATACAAACTAAAATTGACTGGAAAACTTTTTTGAAACGTAGAGGTTCTATTGTTAGCACTGTGTTCTAGGTCCTCATTAACCTGTGAAATATTCAAACAACCATTATACAGGGCTACCCAAGCCATCGCACCATTTAAAGAAGTTCCTATGGTATTTATCGTACGCATAATACCTGACGGAAGCAATCCTGAAGGTTGAGTACTCTCAGATTGTTCAGCTATACTCCCGTTTACAAACAATGTACTGGTCCCCGTAGAATCAATACTTACCGCTATATGAATCCACTCACCTGCTGTTAAACTCTCCTTTTGAGCAACCGAAACCGCAGCGGGAGCTCCTGAGTTAAAGCATGAATACATCAAATTACCCGTTGCATTTATTCCTAAACTAAACGAGTCGGAAGGAGCCGAAGCGGTACCAGATTCTAATTGCATTATAGTAGCTGCCGTAGTAAGATCTTTCAACTTTACCCATGACGTAATCGTCACTCCCGATGAAAAATCACTTGCAGAACCAACGGATGGAAAACTAACATTACCCGTACCTGAGAATTGAAGACAATTCCCCATTAAAACATCATTTACCGTAGTACATCCAGCCGCAGATAGAGTACCTACAACCTGATTAGGACCACTACCAGTTATTTCACCCGACTTGACATCGGCAAAATCAAACTCTAGCAATTTGGGGATTGGCACGAATGACCTAATGCTCATATCCTCTTGAATCTGAGTAGCTGAAAGGGCTCCTTGATACGCGCTTAGCCAAGCAAGATCTGCATCTAAAGGCATGGCGTTTTGAAAATCAAAATTGCTGGCGCCAATTTTTATAGCCTTACTTAAATAATCCTTTCCAGGAAGAAAATTAGTGAGCGCATCTGAAGGAGTTCCTTCGGACAAGATGCTCTTTGTATTACTTTTTTGAACTCCATTAATATAAAATGTTGGATTTCCTCCTGCATCAATACTAGCAGCAATATGATACCATTTTCCAGTTTGAAGAGCATCACTTGCACTTAAAACATAGCGATATTGATTACCATACTGATCCACATTATTAGTCATGAAACTTCCTGTCTCTTCATCTAACTGAAAGGCAAAACTGCCTACTCCCGAAGGGTTGCCAAAACAAAGAATTGGGGCATAGTTTTGAAAGGAATTAAACTTTATCCAAGCACACACTGAAAATCCTTTAGTTAAATCAGTAGCTGGATTAGAGGTAGAAAAAGACGGAAGTGTTAAATAGTTTTCATACGTCGTTTGACCACCAGTTGCAATGGGTAATGAAAGTGAGTTACCTATAATATCATCTTCAACTACAGGGCAGTTTCCTATTACATCTACTTTTAGTGAAGAATCAGAGTAAGAATCTATTGTAGTTTTAGCACTGCTATTATCAAAATTAAATTGAAATAATGTGGTAGTTAAGTTCATAGTCAAATCCTTTATTGAATAATAATTGAGTAAGATATTTTATCAATCTACAACAACCATCTCTTAACATTTGGCTATTAATCATAATCCATCTATAAAACAATCTCTCTACGAAAATTGAATTATAGATCTGATTCAGTTTTTAGGACTGTTTAAAAAAATTAAAATACTAATTGAAAGTGTAACTAATAGATTGTAATGTTAAGTTGAGTAAATTGTTAAGTGTTGTACCCAAATGTAATTTTATTCGAAACAAAATCAAAATAAGTTAATGAGTAAGATTGTCCGAGTATTCAATTGAATCATAAACTTTCTGTATCCTAACTTACCTATTAGACAACAAGTAAAACGAGGATTTAAAACATTCAGTTTATACTTAAATAATTAAGTCTTTGAGAAAAAAAATAGTTTTTCACCTTAGCCTTCCATGCATAAATGTATTTTTGTTGTGGGTTATGAAGTTTACTTGGGTCGCAAAAGGAATTACATACTTACTACTTATTGTTTTCACAACAATATTAGTAACAAAGGTTCATGCCCAAACCTTTAGCAGCCCATTAATTCATAACTACTCCTCTAAAGAATATGGTGCCCACACCCAAAACTGGTGCGTTGTTCAGGACTCTCTGAACCTAATGTATATTGGAAATAACAACGGTGTAGTTCGCTACGATGGAGAAAATTGGTTCTTAATTGAAACGGATGGTATCGTTCGTTCAATGGTTAAAAGCTCTCTGGGAGAAATCTATGTAGGAACTCAAGGCAATTTTGGAAAACTAATTTTTGATTCGCTTGGTGTTCAAAAGTATCATTCCATTTACAACTCCATTAGAGATAGCGTTGTAGCTGCTGACAGTATTGATTTTGGTGACATTTGGAATACGGTTGAACTAAATGGTAAAATATATTTCCAATCTAAACAGGTAGTATTTGAATGGAACCCCATCACATCTAAAATAAATTACTGGCTCGCTGATACAAGTAGTCTTGGTTTTCACGTAGCTTTTGCGGTTGAAGGTGAACTCTACGTTAAATATGTTCGTGGTGAAATGTTGAGGCTCTCAGGAAATGAACTTGTGGGAGTAAATAATAGTGAAGAATTCGGCAATTATCATGTTTTTGCCATGCTTCCCTACTCTAAAGATACCTTATTGCTAGGGACCTATCGCAATAGTATGCTTAAGTATTCTTTAAGTTCAGGTGTAATCTCTCCATTTCCTACGGAAGCTGATGACTTCTTTAACAATAATGGCATCTTCAATGGAAGATTTCTGGGGAATCACAAGTACTTTTTAGGAACACTTAACGGCGGTGGATGTATTATTGATAACCATGGCAGAGCTGTTCAATACATCACAGCAAATCAAGGTTTACAAAGTGCTAAGGTGAAACAAAGTTGGATAGATAATGACCGAAACTTATGGCTTGCTCTTAATAATGGTTTCTCTAAAGTTGAAATTAATAGCCCTTGGACCGTTTGGAATGAAGATCAGGGGCTGGACACCAAAATATACAATACACTCTTACTTGATTCTCATTTTCTAGTTGCAACACCAGTTGGTGCTTTTTATAAGAAACAATCCCAAGAAATGTTTGAGCCAATTGAGGAAATAAAAGGTCAAACTTGGGGATGGGAACCTTACACTAAAAACGACGGATCAAAAGCCGTTGTAGTCGCGAACCAAAACTACATAGGAAGTTGGGACTTCGAAAAATTAGAAATCATAAAACCAGAGGTTCAAGTATACTTTGTAAAACCTTCTCAAAGGTTTAAAAATCGATATTACTACGGGACTTCAAACGGTCTATCTGCTGTTGAATACACGAGTGAAGGTTGGAAATACTTAGGCAAGTTTGCAAACATTGATGTAGAAATGAGAGAGCTCTTCGAACTTGAAAATGGTGACTTATGGGTTAGCTCTGCTTATGATGGAATATATAGACTCAGCAACATAAGTGAAGAATTTGGTGAAGCACAAATTACCATTTTTGATACACTTTCAGGCTTATCTGGCATGCGAGAAAGTGATTTCCTCTGGTATAAGGACACATTATATATAGGACAAGATGGAGGGTTATTTAAGTACAATCCAACTCTAAATACAATTGAACCATCCGCGCTTTTTGAACAATGGATACCAAATTCAGATAGTACTGGATTCCGAGAGTTTACTTTTGACAATCAAGGTAATTTATGGGTAAAAACCGTTCCGCTGAGAGAAAGTGTCAAATACTTACACTTACTAAAGAAAACGGGAAATCAAGACGACTTCGAAGCTATAAGCACTCCTTTTAAACGGATAGAATTTGGAGAAATTATTGATCTTAACTATGTAAACAACTTCATGTATATAAGCTCCTCTGAAGGATTATTTGTATATAATTATTCCAATGAATACACTTCTGATTTTGCACCTACGGTTGCGATACGAAAAATAGAAGAAGGAGAGCATAATATTATTTATAACGGCATTGGTAAAGACTTAAGCAACAGAGACCAGTTTACATTTACATACGACCGTAACTCACTTAGATTCCATTTTAGTTCTCCTAGTTACATTCAAGAAAACTCAACTGAGTATTCATACTTTTTAGAAGGATTCGACCAACATTGGTCAGATTGGACATCAGACAACCATAAAGAATATACCAACCTAGATCCTAATGATCAGTATTCTTTTAAAATTAAAAGCAGGAACATTTTTGGTTTAGAATCTGAGGTTTCTGCAGTAATGTTCCGGATCAATAAGCCTTGGTATTTAGAATGGTACTTCCTTATTCTCTATGGTCTAATTGCAGCATTAATTATATATGGACTTGTAAAATTCAATACGGCTCGTTTAAAACGTAAAAATGAATTATTGGAACGGATCGTTTCAGAGCGAACGAAAGAAATTCAAGAACAAAAAGATCAAATCGAATCTCAAAAAATTCAGGTTGAAGAGGCTAACGAAGAGTTAAACCAAATCAATGAGGAAATTCTATCTCAAAGAGATCAAATTGAACATCAAAACAAAACCCTAACAAAGCAAAACCACGATATTCTTTCAAGCATATCTTATGCTAGTAAAATTCAACGTGCTATTTTGCCCTCCAAGTCTCTTATTGATTCAAACTTACCAGACTCTTACTTCTTATACATGCCAAAAGACATCGTATCTGGGGATTTTTATTGGATGGAAACGATTGGCAACAAAGTACTTTGGGCAGCTGTAGATTGTACAGGTCATGGTGTTCCAGGCGCATTCATGAGTATTCTGGGCTCCAATGGTTTAAAACAAATTGTGCGGGAAAGAGGAATTCTTAAGCCTTCAGAGATTCTGGAACAACTTACAGAACATGTAATTAATTCGATGACTGAACTTGGGGATGGAAAGAACTTAATGGACGGTATGGATATTGCGCTTTGCTGTTGGGATAAAAGTACTGGGGTCTTAGAATTTTCAGGAGCCTATAATCCATTATATCTAATTCGTGATAAGGAACTTGTTATTTACAAAGGGACAAGAAGACCTGTAGGTAGACACTATGTCAAAAAGCGTAAAGATTTCATCAATCATACTATAGAACTTCAGAAGGGTGATTTGATCTATATATTTTCCGATGGTTACCCTGATCAATTTGGGGGACCAACCAAGGACAAATTCACCTATGCCAGACTAAAACAAACCATTTTAGACTCACATGCTCTTCCAATGGAAGAACAAGAGATCATGATGCGTAAAACCTTGGAAGAGTGGATGCAACAAGGTAATGAACCCCAGTTAGACGATATTTGCTTTATCGGGGTAAAAGTAGACTCACCTACTGTTGTTTAAATTAAAACTTTATAGTTTCTGCTCTTTCTTAAACGTACTAAGCATTTTAGAAAGCTCCTCAATTTTAGATTCCAAATCATGAATTTGAACAGCATCTTCGTTTTTCTCTAAACGAGCCTCCTCTTCCATTTCTGCTTTAGCTTCATCCATACCATTCATAATTACACCTATAAATAAGTTAAGAATAATCATTGTACCGAAAAGTACGAAAGATACAAAGTAACTTACCGCTAGAGCAGGTTGCGCCATTGATGTAACACATGGAGAAGTTGGGTTACCGTCATATCCATAGGCATCACAGCCATAGATGTTAATGTACATCAAATCAGTCCAATCCTCTAATGTTACTGCTCTAAATAAAGAAAGCATGGATATTTCTAAGTTTCCAAAATGAATTGGATCGTTTTGACCAAAGAAGAATACTCCTGCGACCGCATAGATATAGAAAAGTAAAAGCAAAAGAATAGAAACGTATGCCATAGAAGGGATACTTTTCAGCAATGCACCTACCAACATTTGTAATTTAGGTAATGCCTTAATAAGCTTAAGTACCCTTAGCAATCGTAACAATCGAAGAATAGCGATAGAACTTCCTCCAAATGGTAAGAATGCAGCTACCACGATTATGAAATCGAAAATATTCCAAGGATCTTTAAAATAGTTCCATGGTTTCTTTCCTTCAGCAACAATCTTAACAACAATTTCAACAATAAATACACCTAGAATTATCTTATCAAGTAAGCCTAAGATATGATGGTGTTTCTCTGCAAACTCATTATAGGTTTCAACACCTACTAAAACTCCCGCAAAGATAATTGCTACTGTAACTAGATTCTGAAACCAACTGGAATCACTAATTCGTTTAAAGGCTGCTATCACTTGTCTATTTCGTTAAATTAAAATTGTACCGTTAACAAAAAAAGAAATTTTGCAACACAACAACAAGCCTTTACCCCTAATTTTTTGGCTCTTATTCTATTATAATAATAGACTTAAATGTCTCACCTTCCTCGTCCACCATAATCAAATACACTCCCGAATCATTCAGTTTAACTTTTTGCTCTATCATGGTTGTTGTACCTCTCTGGACGAGTTCACCGATAGCGTTGTAAACAACGAAGCTTCTTGGATGTGAGTCCTTAAATCGCATTGTAAACTCTCCATTACTAGGGTTTGGGTAAACTTTGAAGGATTTCCTATTGATAGTTTTCACTCCTCCTAATTGATTATCAGCAATATTAGAAGTTGAAATCGCAAATGTAGAAATCGGAGCACAAAACTCTGAACTAACCGCTTCAATATTGTAATATACTATCCCATCTGGCACAGTTACATCTGTATACGTATTCGTATTGCTTGGAACATTGATTAGCAAATTTAGGTCCATCGGATCCGTGCCTCTATAGATTCGATATTCACTAAGTGTGACACCACTATATTCGTTCCAATTCAAGATTACATTACCATTAAAATTCTCAGCCGTAAGGAATATCGTAGAATGTGTTTCGCTTAATGCAGACTCAGTATCACAAGTATCCAGAGCCGAAATTTTGTAAGAGTAAGATTTCAAATTAGGAAGAGATTCAATATCAGTAAATGTTGATGATGATGAATACGGTAAAGACGCAATTTTATCAAATTGACCTACTATATCTGTTTCTCGATAAACAAAAAAGCTATCTATGGCTGTAGAGATAGGTTTCTCCCATGTCAACACATTTCTGCCACTTGTAACATCTGCACTAACCATGCAAAATACAGGCGTAGGTGCGCTAGAAACATTAAGGGCGAAATCTTCTGAAATTGCACCACATCCGTTAACATCAGTTATGGACACATTAAACGTCCCTGACTCTGTAACCTCGATTGTTTGCGTTTGTGCTCCTGTATTCCAGTTGTATGTATTATAACCACTTCCAGCATCTAAAGTTACCGTAGATTGATCACATAAGTTACCACTACCCTGAACAGAAATAATAGGAGCTGACGGCAAATTATTTATACTTACTGAAGTAACTTCGGAAGTAGCAGAACACATACTTGGGTCCGTAACCACCAAAGTATAATCTCCAGACGTTTTCACCACTAAATTAGATAAGGTTGCTCCAGAAATTGCAGAACCATTTTCTTGCCATTGATAAGTATGTCCAGCTATTTGAGTCCCAACCAATGTTATACTATCTCCTTGACAAATAGAGGTAGAACCAGCTGGAAAAATTGATGAAGTATGAGCACACTGCGAAACACATGGAGCACAATCTCCTCCACAATCCACGCCTGTTTCATTCCCATTCTGGACTCCATCTGTACATTGTGAACAACCAAAATCTAAATCATCCAAATACAAATAGTTCCCACCGTTGACCGTAATCTCAAACTTGATCCTAACATTTGGAAAACTTGCAAACGGCAATAAATTAACCGTACGCTTTTTCCATTCATCATGTTCTGGAACATATGCTGTAACTCCATCTGTTGGAGCAGTATTTAAATCTGCTTGTCCCATTTGGTCCATCAACGTCCAAGTAACTCCACAATTTGTGCTGGCGAATACTCTTAACGTATCAAAACTAATAAAAGTCTTTCTTCCATAGGCATATTGAAACGTAAGGTCATGACAGTTCGAAGAGGTTGTGAAGTCGATACTTGGAGATACCAACTCATATTTATATTTACCCACAACTGCTCCTAAATTCAAGCTCAAAGAAGCATTTCCTGAATAGGCGGCATTCTCATCTCTTTGCAATGGTGCCGAAGCCCCATTTTCTAATCGCCATTCTTTTCTTGGCTCTAATAGATCTGGGAAACTGGCATCTTCAAAACTTTCATAAAATGGATTATCTAATCCGCCCGAAGCATATTCTACTCGTATAAAATGTGTTTTGGTTAAAGAATCTGCTCCATTGGCATTGGAGACTTTAAGTTTTACCGTATACAACCCTGCTCCAGAATAAATATGTGTTGGATTTTGTGATGTAGAAGTAGCTCCATCACCAAAATCCCAGAACCACGAAGTTGGAGTGCTATTGTAAGACATATCTTCGAAATCGTAGCTTCCTTCACATATGGCAACATTGTTATCGCACATATTAAACTCTGCAATGGGTTTTACGTTATAAGGACCACATGCCGCACACACACCAGTAGCTGCAAGATTATCTTCCCTCCAAATAGAATCTCTCCCGTGTATTGTAACAAATTCCAGAGTATATTTCATCATCTCTATTTGACCTTCTGTAAAATTCTCTCGAGAACAAAAAGCATAATCCATAAC
>JAHDFW010000009.1 GCA_020627945.1 Cytophagales bacterium | reverse complement strand
ATTCATCTCCTGGTTTATGATGATCACAAATAATAACATCAATTCCGTTTTCTTGAGCGTACGCCGTAAGTTCCAACGCACGAATTCCACAATCTAAGGTAACGAGTAAATTAACCCCTGATTCAATTGCATGATCAATCCCTTGTTTCGAAATCCCATAACCTTCTTTGTAACGATCCGGTATGTAATAATCTAATTTAGAAGTCCAATGCTTTAGAAAACTATACATCAAACTAACCGATGTAGTACCATCTACATCATAATCACCATAGATTAGAATATTCTCTTCCTGATCAATAGCTTTCGCCAAGCGTTCCGCTGCAAGATCCATATCTTTCATTAGAAAAGGATCGTGCAACTCGTCTAGATTTGGTCTAAAAAAAGACTTTGCTGATTCGAAGTCTGTAATGCCGCGCTGGATTAATATTTGGGCTAGCGCAGGTGTAACATTAATAGAATCCGCCAGATTCTGAATATCGGTTTCGCTAGGTTTCTCAGCTAATAGCCACTTTTGTTCCGTCATTTTACTTATTTTAGCTTTCCAATCTCCACAATGAAACACCTAATCAAGAAAAGTACACAAGTTATACGCAGTATGAAAGGACCAATAGCCATATTGATACTTTTGTTGCTCAACCTGTCTGATCTACGAGCTCAGTTGGATAACCGCCCGTTCATTACC
This sequence comes from Cytophagales bacterium, assembly GCA_020627945.1. Taxonomy (GTDB): domain Bacteria; phylum Bacteroidota; class Bacteroidia; order Cytophagales; family JAHDFW01; genus JAHDFW01. The sequence continues at coordinate 40,671 of JAHDFW010000009.1, read as the reverse complement.
AAAGATACAATTTATGGCGAAAAGAATGATCTGTTCGTGAATATTAAATCTTTATCTTTTAACAGAAATGATGAATATTACACCAAGTTCGCAGATGGACAAACATTCTTTGGGTATCAATTTGAACCGAGCTTCGAGTATAACCTTACGGATAAAATCTCACTTACAGCTGGCGTTTTCGCAACTAAGGACTTTGGGAATTCGAAATTCGAACAGGTTCAACCCATCTATAAACTAAAAGTTGCAACTAAAAGTGGTCTCTTGATCTTTGGAAATATCCAAAGCCATTTGAATCACCGCTATATAGAACCAATCTATGATTTTCGGTCAATCTTAAAACGTCCACGTGAAAATGGAATTCAATATCTTATCAATAAAAAGAAATGGAATTCTGATCTTTGGATAGACTGGCAAAAAAACATTTATGAAGGTTCTGATTTCCTAGAAGAAATTTATGGAGGAACTTATACAGAATACGTCGTTTCAGATTCAGGTAAATTCCGTTTAACTGTACCTCTACAACTCTTACTTTTCCACGAGGGAGGACAAATTGATGTTTCACCAGATCCTTTACAACTCAAATCAAACACCGCATTAGGTTTCAAAATAAGTTTACCACAAAAAGGGTGGTTGGATAAAATCGAAACTGATAATCATATCATTTACTATCGCGATCATATGATCGATGATGATTGGGCTTTTCATGAAGGTTTTGGTGTCTATGCAAACCTTTCATTTTACAAAAAACATCACTCTTTGATGTTTAGTTATTGGAATGGAAATGAATTTATGGGAATCCGAGGGGCACCCATTTTTTACTCGCAATCACAGAGTTTTAGAGCAACCGGATTTAGAAGAAGAAATCGCCAATTATTATTCATTCGATTCATCTCAAATTATAAACTTTCAGAGGACATAAATTTGTCGTTGAGAGTGGAACCAAATTTTGATTTAAACCAACCGCTTAGTGAAACATTCGACCAACGAATTATGGACTTTTCACACGCGTTGTATATTAATTTAGAAAAGCGTTTTTTTGTGAAAAATATTAGAACAGATAAGGGTGGAACAAGAAAATAAAGTATACAATAAATTCGCCATAATTGTGGCTGGTGGTTCTGGAAAAAGAATGAGGACTGAAGTCCCTAAACAGTTTTTGGAATTAGATGGAAAACCGATCCTAATGCATACCATAGAAAAGTTTGCAAGTGTTCAAAATATGATCTGTATAGTTGTGCTTCCAGAAGACCAAATTGATTATTGGAATGACCTGTGCGATGTTAATAACTTTGAGGTTCATCATCGAGTAATTATCGGTGGTCAAGAACGGTTTTTTTCTGTGAAAAATGGTTTAGACGCTATAGCAGGTATCGAAGGAATCGTTGCGATCCACGATGGGGTTAGACCTTTCGTCTCGCCAGAATTAATTAACACCTTGATGAATGAAACAGAGCAACACGGTAATGCCATTCCATATACCCTTCCAAAAGAGTCTATTCGAGAGGTAAATGGGGAAAACAACTTCGCAGTGGATCGAACAAAGTATAGGTTTATTCAAACTCCACAATGTTTTAATTTACAGAAGATTAAAGAATCATTCGACGTTGAGTTTTCCACAATTTTTACGGATGATGCAAGTGTTTTTGAAGCAGCAGGAAACGAAATTCACCTGGTAGAAGGAGAGTACTCAAATATAAAAATTACAACTCCTGAAGACTTAAAATAATTATTAAAAACAAGATAAGATCAACATAAAAAACATACACTATGAATAAATTAAAATTAATCTTAACTGCCTTTGTTATTGTCTGTTTTGCGACAAAAAGTTTTCCACAAGATAAGGCTGAATCAAAAACGAATTTAGGCTCTGATTATCGTTGGGAAATAGGACTAAATGGAGGTGTTAACTTTACCAACGTAAACGGTTTCAATCACAATAATATTCAAGCAAGAAATGGTCGTCTTTACGGAGGTACATTAATCTATCACTTCAGTAAAATGTTTGCTTTTAAAACAGATATCGATTTCGAAAATAAAGGTTGGACTTTAAATAGCTATACAGCAGATCTACCTGACATCAATGGTAACATTCAAAACCTAACCACAAACCTAAATCAGGAGTTAGATTATTTCGACATTCCAGCCTTCTTACATATAGGTTTTGGAAACCGTTTCAAGTTCGATTTAAACCTTGGTTCTTACTTCGCATTTCTAATGAATAACAGAACGTTTTATACCGATGCAACAGGGAAAGAAATTGATGTTGTTTTGAACGAACTTTCGAACTACAAAAGTTTCGATTTTGGACTAACATATGGAGCCGGAATTGACTACGTTTTGAGTAAGAGAATTTCTGTTGGATTTGATGTTTTAGTCGAGCAAGGATTGGCTCCGTTACAAGAAGGAAGTGACATCAAAAACCAATCGTTAGATTTCGATATTGGAATCAATTATCTTTTCCACAAGAAGAAAAAATAGAGTTGAAACCTTTGTTCAAAATTTCGTTCTTCAAATTCGGGTTAATCATTTTTAGAAGAAATTTTAGGTTTATTTAAGGCTGAATAGCATCTCCTCATTTTAGGATTTTAGTTCGAATTAAGCTAAGTTTATATTCTTTATAATTAAACAGAATTCCATGAACTCGAGATTTAAGATCCTTTTCTCGCTATTGATTACAATCGGTATTATTGGTTTGTCCAGTATTAGTGCCTACTCTCAACTTACCGAATATGAGGACTTCTTCAAAGATCGAGGTAAGGAATACAAAAAGTGGTTAAAAACAAATGGTCTAGATCAGATACTAAAATATGAATCCATCAATGTAGAGGATGATCGAGTTACGGTGAATCTTGTTTGTCCACATAGTTATGCCTGGCTTTCATTATCCGAAAAGGTAAATAAAGAAAACGCTGGTGGGAGTTTGCAATTCATGTTATGGAACGAACTAATGTTCCTAGGAGAACTCAAACCAGAGGAAAGTTCGGTAGCTATAGAGGGTAAAGATATTATCATCTACATAGATTTTATTGATGACAAGTTAGTGGCGGACATTCAACGAAAAATGTCAACTAAAATAAAAGAGGATGAAGCCAAAGACGATGTTCTAAAAGTTGAAAAGTCTGAGTTATCCATAACAGGTTTGTCAGGAGTACCAAAGCAAAGCAGTAATGTCATAGCGTCTAGCAAGGCAAATATTGAAAAAGACCTTGAAGAATATTTCAAAAATTTCGAAGCTAAATTTTCTTTAGAGGATTATAGTTTCGAAGAAGTATCCTATGGCAAGAATAATCTTAAAATAGTAATAAAAAACATTAAGAATGCTGTGTATGATGGCCAGTTCGAATATATAGTGTTTTCTTTTCTGTTCAGTGAGCAAAACGAAGAGTTGATCATTAATTACTCGATTGGTTGTAAATACGGAGGAGGAATTTTATGGTCTCCTCGAAATAGTGAATACAAGGACGGTTGGTCCAAATACCCCAATCAAACACGTGAGTTTTGTGAAAACATGAAGGGAAAAATCTATAAAATTTTAACTCAAACTCGATAACTCAATCTCTACGAAGCGATGAAAGAAAAGGATTTTCAGTTTAAGATGGGGAAGCTAATTATGGTTTCCAACATCGTTATTTTTATACTGGTTGCTCTCGGTTATGTGTTTAAAGGTTTTGCCGATGACGATGAAGTTTCGGCTGTGCTAAAACTGTTGGCTCCTATCAACTCAATTTATATGGCAGCGGTTATTAAATATATCATCAGTCAGAAAAATGTGGTAGATGGTAATGATGAATCAGAAGAGGAAAAGCCTAAACCTATTTTGATCAATAAAGGATACGCTACGGTAACACGCACCATTATATATTTCCATTTTATAGCATTAGTATTCCTAATTGGCGCTAGGATTTTAGGTGCAATAGGAAGCATAGATACTCTTACTACTTCTATTGCGATTCTGGAAACATTCTTTGGCGCTTATGTAGGAACTATAATTGTGGATTTGTTTAGTAGTTCGAAAGACCGTTGATTAAGTTAACGTAAGTTCGGGATAAGGATACGAACCTACCAAATCCTAAAATCATTCAAATAGTTAAACTGTCGGAAGCTGGAGTTTTGCCTTCTCGAATATTTCTTAACAACCTTATTAAGTTTCGGACCTATTTCTTGAACGTTCAGCTCTGAGTTGTCTTTCAATGTTTTAATCAACGCATACCCAAAAACGGTGTTGCCTGATTTTATTCTTGACGAATTGGCAGATGAAAATTGATTAGCATTAGCAGAAGAAACTACAAATGAACCCGTGTTGGATCGAATATCTACGAACTGATTGCGAACATCATGGAGCAATTTCAAATCTTCATCAAACTCACCAGAGTGACATGCATTCACAAAGATTACCTTATTTTGCGCTGGCATTGTGCTGCAAAGTTTATCAAGATAATCAACGGTAAACCCAGCTTTTGAAGGGTTGTCAAAATCGAAATCGTAGGTACTTAGATAATAATCCTTGTTATCATCAAACAAACCGTGCCCCGAATAATATACAAAAACGAGGTCATTGGAACCCACATCGTTCTTTGCGGATATCATTTCTTGAACAGCTTTTTTATCAACGTTTTTACCAAGAACTGTGTCTATTTTTAGTTCTTCATATCCCAAAACATCTTTTCGCTGCCTAAACATAGAGATTAAGTCGGTAATATCTTTTCGACCATTGGCCAAGGTATCACCAGCTTTGTAAATGGTTGTTCCTATTCCAATAAAATGAAGCGTTGATTTGGTCTTAATTTTTGGTTTAGAAATGACAAAAAGTTGTTTGCTTGGGGTAGACCAAGTTGCTTTATCTGACTTAAATTTACATTCAATTAAGTTTTTGCCCGAAGCCAACTGAATGGTCTGAGCAACTTGTATTTCTTCATTAAAGTTGTCCAAAAGTTTATTGACAATCAATACTCCATTTACTCTAACTTCTAGGTATTTAGGCTTAGCTCCATTCTTTCCATTAAGTACAAGTTTCAAATTAATGTTGTCATCTTCTATCACTAGCGGAATAGATTGATTGAGTATTTTAGTTGATCCAGCGTCGTTCATTTGTAGCTCCTTCTTTGATAAACTGAATCTCTTTGAGCGTAACCTCTTATAATAGCCTATTTCTGAGTGCTCGGAATCTAAGGTAGATAGAATAGTATCGGGTACATTTCTATATCCATCCATAGAAGAAAATGGTTCTTGAATCCCACTGCTAAAATATCTAATGTTATTGGCCATTTTCTTGGTTGACCAGTAATACTTGTGATTTGGTAAGAACCAGCAATGCTCATCGGCATTTCCAGAGAGTAGCGTCAAATATGGTTGTTTGGATCTATTACGGCGAAGTACTATCTCCCCATTTCCGCAGACAAATAACTGCGATTTATTATTGGCGTTGTTGACGTAATCTGTCATACGACATTTAATTCCGTTTAACGTATATGTTTTACCTGTCAATACATTGTATTTGTATGCAATATTGGAGTTTGCTCCCACCATCAAGTTTCCGTCTGCATCAAACCTTGCTGTCATCACCCCAAATGGTGTAATCTCATACTTGCCTTTTTGCATCGGTAAGTTTCTAAATTGTGGTTGTGCATATACCTCTCCAGTATTATAATTTACCAATACAACGCTATTTTCGTTCATCGTAGAGTATGCCAGAAGCGCATGAACAGCACTAAAACTTGCTGAAGTAAAACTATCAAACCCCGTTATTGTTTTTTCGTAAATGAATTTTTTTTGACTTAGGTCAAATACTTTCAAGCTACGCTGTGACAAAAGAGCAAACTTGCTTCCATTGGGATTTACATCCAACCTATTGAACTTCCCTTCTGTGTTAATCCGTCTTGGTAAGCCAAAGTTAGCGTCAAACACCTTAACATGATCATCAGAAAGTACGAGTATTTTGTCTTCTAAATACCTGGCGGATAATGCCGATTCGTTACCTGTTGCTACTTTATTTTTAACTTGTCCAGAACGAGCATCTATTATTAAAACCTCATTTCGAACATTTACTAACATTAATTCATCTCTACTTGAGTGAAAATCTATACCTCTAAAAGGCCCTAAACTTTGGTCTATAATCTTTTGCTCTTGCAGATCAGACATCGAAAACACCTTGACCAGTCCATTGCTATAGTTAACGGCCATCAAATCTCCCGAAGCATTTACGCCTGCACCGTTTATACGAGCATACGCAGAACTAAAGATATGATCAACCTGCAAAGGGTTGGTGCTCCAAACCTGAACTTCTCCATTTTTGTTCCCAGCATAAATGTACTTATCGTCTTTACTAATCTGGGCTTTAATGTTACACCCATTAAAGTAAGAAGGACCACTTCGTTTAATTATTCCCCCTCTAGCCAAGTCAATCAATGCTAGTGAACCATCCAAAAATGTAACAACTGCTCGATTGGTTCCTACACTCAAATCCACTACGTAAGAGTCAAATTTTAACAGATGTTTAACCTGCATAGATTCAGGATCCAATATGGCCATCTCTTTTTCGTAAGAAGTAAGAACCAAGTTTTTACCATCCTCAGAAATCTCCAACTTATTCATATGCGCTTTGAAAACTTTATGATTAGTACGAGTTAGGTTGGAAGAGTTTATTTTTATTACAGTTTGAGAGCACCCTACATAAATAAACCTCCCTTCCTTTCCGTATCGCAGGAAATTTATATATTCAAATACATCACCAGTCTTTATTGTTTTTGTTTCTTTGGTTGCAAGGTCCAAAATGGAAACTCGAAACATTCTTTCGCCAAAAGCCAACTTAGATTGATCTGGGCTTAAATCCACACAGGTTTTATCATAGTCATATGATGATGAATAACTATTAACTTGTCTACCGGTAGAAGTGTTCCAAACTTGAAGTTTTCCACTATTAGAAGCTGCAAAAATGTATGAACCATCTCCTGAAAAAGAGATATCAGAAACTTCTGAATTGGTTTGAGTAGATGCTATGAGTTGGCCTTCAGGAATAGACCAAATTCGCATGCTTAAATCTTTATGAACCACGGCCATTACGTTGGAGCTTGGGTCAATGGCCATATTTGTTACTGGTGAGTTTGGTAAATCCAGGTCTGCAGCAAAGGCGGTATTGAGGGTTAACAAGAATGTTAGCAACCCAAAGGTTAAAGTCCTCATAGAAAAAGTGTTTAGCTTAGTTGCTTAAAGTTAAAGGTTTTAAGCTATAACCTCAAGGTACTCTATATTTTGTTGAAGACTTAATGGAGTAATTTTTTCCAATTCTGGGTTTTCCTTTGAAAAATTGAGAAGATCACCTTCATATTTATCTAACAAATAAAGGTCGTGGGTAACACAAAGGACTGTTTTGTTCTTTTCAACTACCTGTTGATTTAGTAAGTCGAAAACTCTGCGTTTATTTCGAAGGTCCAGTTGTTGAGTAGGTTCATCCAAAATAATAACTGGTAAATCCTGAAGTAATGTTTGAGCAATCCATACCAATTGTTGCTCACCACCAGAAAGTTCATTGAATTGTTTTTCGTACAAGTGGCCTCCACCTAGGCGACTCATCAAATCTTGCGCTTTGCTTTTATCTTCTTCTGAATAGGGTTGAGAAAAGTGCAATTCTCGAAAACGACCCATAAGCAACAACTCTTCCACAGAAATAGGAAAACCAACGTTGTTTTTTTGACCAAGATAAGCTACTTGGCTATTGAGGTTTATTTCACCTGTGTAATCTACTTTCTTGGTAATTGCTTTTAGCAAGGTAGATTTACCAGAACCGTTAAGTCCTATAACAGCGATTAACTTTGGTTGTTCTAACTTTAAAGAAAAAGTGTCGATTACAGTATTGCTACCATAGTCGACACTTAAATTATTAATATCAATAATTAACATGATGATCTAAAGTAAATGGTTCTAGGCAAGTATTCGAGACACTTCCCTATTCCATACCGTGATCAAACGTGACTAATATTCGTCTTCGTTGAAGAAAAAATCGTCTTTCTGTGGGTAATCTGGCCAGATCTCCTCAATGGTTTCATATGGCTGCCCATCATCTTCCAATGCCTGCAAGTTTTCCACTACCTCCATTGGAGCTCCAGACCTAAGTCCAAAATCGATAAGCTCATCCTTTGTTGCTGGCCACGGCGCGTCCTCAAGGTATGAGGCTAATTCTAAAGTCCAATACATAATCCTCTATCTATTTTTTTGCAAATGTAATATTTTAAACAAATTATTAACTTTTTCTGCGAAAATTTTTCAGCTTCCATTAAAGTTGCTCTTCCAGCTCCTTTATAAGGTCCTTTTTAACCTTCCACTTTCTTTCTTGTTCTTGAGTCTTTGCGTCCATCACCTCTCCAAACCCTTTGCTCTTATGGTTAATCCTGAAGGTCCCTAGGTTGCTATTCATTTTCTCCAGATTTTCTTTCTCCTTACGGATAAGTCGTTTCAAAAGTTTTATTTTTTCCGAAATAATTTCCTTTTCGTCTTTTTTCGGCTTTATATCCCCTTTATTTACTAATTTTTCTAGTCTTTTTAGCTCAACAAATTTTTCGATCCAATAGTTGAAATCAGACCATATTTTTTTTGATTCTTCGTCTTCGGAGTAAAAAGTCTTACGCCATTCCTGACGAAGTTTCTTAATATCGTCGATGCTATGTTTGGTATAATTATCTACCAATGATTTAGCTTTTTCCACTAAATCGTTCTTAGCACCAATCCCTTCCTGATGACGTTCTTTTTTATACTCAACAAAAAATTTGTCTTGAACTTGACTAAATTCTTTCCATAACTTTTGATAAAGCCCTCCAGGAATTGAAGGCAAAGTTTTCCACTCTTTCTGTAGGCTCTTCAGCTGCTTGGCTTTCACTGAATTTTCAATGGAAGTATCTTCTACCAATTTAGCTGCTTTATCTATCGTTTCTTTATATACGTCGGCATCTTTTTCTCGCTCTTTATAATGAGCATCACGCGCAGTATAGAAACCGTCTAATATAGTTTTAAAGTTATTCTCTAATTCTTCTCGCTTTTCAGCATCTACTGCACCCGTCTTTTGCCAACGTTGATAAATGCTTTTTAGTTCCTCAGCAGCCTTTTTCCAATTGTCGCTTTGTGCAATAACTTTGGCTTCTTCCAATAAAGAGTTTTTGATTTCCAAATTACGAACTCTATTAGCAGCAACTTGCTCCTCGATTTGAGCTTCATAAATTACTAGGGTGTTGTATACACTGGCAAAATCACCTAAAGCATCTATCCGCCCAATGTCCTCTTTGAAGTTTTTTATTTGAACCAAAAAAGAACCCTTATTTACCGTGCTGTCTATTTTGGAAATAACGGCATCAACCTTAGTTTTAAAGCGATCAAAACGGCTTTTCAAATATTCTAGTGTTGCTTCTTCGGATTCTTTTATTTCACAAAGAGGTCTTTCCGCATACTCCAGGAATGATTTCAACCATACCTGATTATCTCGTATTTCAAATAATTCTTGCATTTTTCCTTATTCGTTCTGCCTTACATCCTACTTCTTCCAATCCTTCTCTCTTAAAACGGGGTGCAAGTATATAAAAATTAGTGCTTATTGTTGTTAAATAACATTGATTTAGTGTGCCGTGTGCGTATCTAAAAAACCACTCACTGTTTTGTTCCATTTATTAATCAATTGAGCACGTTCAGCATTATACTTGTTATTCAATTCATTGTATTTCGCTCCAGCAGCATTTAAGTCCTGTCCTGCTTTATTGTATTTATCAACATCTGCTTGCGTTCTTTTTGATTGTTTAATGGATTCGAATGCATCCTTAATTTTAACGTAGTTTTCATTTTTCATAGTATAATCTACGATAGCAGGAACTGCATTGTTAGATTCATCAATGTAGAAGTTCATTAATTTTTGACAAGAAAGACGTACATCTGAATCACCCTTATAATCCCCAAGTTCTTTAAGTTTAGTAATTCCTTCTTTAGAGTATTTAGCCAAAGTGTTTTTATTTTGTTGGATTCCGCTAACGTCCTTTTTAGCTACCGCATCCAAAAGATATGCTTCTTGCTTATAACTTTTGAAGAAGATCAAATACGCTTGGTTATAATAACTCATTACTTTATTGGCTTCCGCAATTTTCTTAGAAAGTTTACTTTCCTCTTCTACTAGATTAACATTGTGATTTTTTGCAAATACTTTTTGCTCGTCGGCTACCATCTGATTTGCCTCGTGCAGTTTTTCTCCTGCTTTTTCCTGAGCCATGATATAGGCCTCCATCAAGTCGTAAGATTGCTCCGCAATAGCTTCCATATCCACAATTTCAGCAAAATCCTGATTAAGTACTTTGTAGTTAATAGTAAGATATTTTACCACAGAGTCTCTTAATGAAACATCCCCTTCAAAACCAGGCATCTTCTTAATTCTTGCTTTAGCAGCTCCAATCGTATTAATCATTTCAGATCTACGCTTTTCAACTTTACGCGCACTTTTACCATGAGCTACAGATTTCATATAGTCCCAAGTATCCGTAGATATTTTTCTATGTTCTTCGCTCATGAAGTTCATGTATTCACCCGCGTTATTAAAATTTTGTGCTATTGCACTTCCCGTCATCATAAAAACGGAGGCAGCAAGCAACGCTGCAGTTCTGAAAATACCTTTGTAGTTTTTAGTTTTCATGGTTTATTTCCTTTCTATTCTTATTACTCTAGTTGCAATACATCCAATATTATTCTATATGCTTCCTCTACATATACATCAGATGTAATCTGATCAATCAATATTTTGTTATTCTCACTTCCGTAAGAGTCTAAGTCCAATAGTTCCTGATCGTAACGATGATTTGTTACTTTATAAAGCTCTGTGTTTTTCTTACCCAACTCATCTAGTTTAGCATCAAACTCCGCCTCTTGAGCATCCTCCTTCAAAAAAGATACCAAATTTAACGAAACAGATCCACTTGACTGGTTATACCTTGCTTTTAAAGAGTCGTTACAGATTGTAATGTTATTAAATTCATTATTAGCTTCCACACGGGTTTTGCTAGTTTCAACCAAAGATTCCATTTTGATTTCAGGTAATGGAGTAAAGTATTTTGCCTTAGTAATTGGATCATTTGTTAGCGCAAACGGTTCACTTTCTTCTGTAGGAACCAATCCACTTATTAAACTAGGGAGTTCTATATCTGGAGTAATTCCTTTTTTCTGATATGAATTTCCATGCACCCCGTAAAGTTTAGAGGTAGTAACTTTTACATAACCTGATACTTTTGGAAGCTCAATGGTATTAAAAGAAGGCATGATAATATTCATTTTCTCATCCACAGGCATAATATTCTGACCTGTTGCTTTGCCATAAGAAGTACTCCCTACTATTATTGCTCGGTTATAATCCTGCAAAGCATTGGATAATATTTCGGAAGCTGATGCACTTGCTTCATTAATTAATATAATTAAAGGACCGTCGTATATAGAACCACGATTAGGGTCTTTTACCAAAATTGGTTCACGATCATATACTTGAAACAAAACACCTTCTTCTATAAAAATACCCGCCAATTCGATTGCTTCTTCCAAAGATCCACCCCCGTTATATCTCAAATCAAGCACGAGCCCGTTTATATTTTCAAGTTGAAGTTTTGTTAATTCTCTAGCCAAATCTTCTGCACAACCTCGGTTCGCTCCAGCACCCCATTCGGTATAAAAACCTGGCAAAGAAATATAACCTACATTCTCTTTACCTTTCAGAAGAAAACTTTTTATAATATTCTCATCAGCTCTGAGTTTTTCTTTTTTAAGCCTTACTTCTTTTACAATTCCTCCAGGTTTTCGAAAGTGAAAAATAGTGGTAAAAGCTTTATCAACACTTAGTAACTCTTGGATTTCATAACCAGAATAACCATAAATGTCCACGGTTTCTCCATCTTGATATGTAATTTTTTCCAAGATGTCTCCTTTATGAATCTGATTAGATTTCCACGCTGGTCCTCCTGGTACTAATCGGTCCACCAAAATATGGTCTGCGTCATCCATCTCATATTCTATTCCAAACGAAAGAACTTGCTTTGAAAGCTGTGATTCGAAATCGTCATTTTCTTGGATGCTAAAATAAGAACTGTGAGGGTCATATAAACTGGCAATACTACTTAAGAACAATTCATGCACATATGTATTCAAGCCTGCATTTGGTTTTAGAAGTTTATCAATCCGCCTTAGCAACTTCATTCTTACTTTTTCCCTAGCCTCTTTTTCGATTTGGACTTGGTCGCCTTCTCCATTCGATTGAGCTACGAGTTCCAAAACTTGGAGTTTCATTCTTTTTCTCCACCAAGATTTTTGCTTTTCATGATTATCTATGAAGCCAAATTTCTTACCTGAGTAGCTATAACCTAGTTGTTCATCTTTGGTAAAATCATAAGGTTTTTTCAACTGCTCTTCAATGAAGTTTCTTACAAATTTTAATTGCTCCTCATATAATTTCGCGGTCTCATTTACAAAGTCACAAGAGTTCTCCTTTATTTGATCATCTAGTTCATTACGGTATTTCTCTAATTGGTTGATCTCAACATCCGTAAAATAATTAGAGTTAGGATCAAGTGAACTTAAAAAATGCTCATATAATTGAACTGAAAAAGAATCATTGCAAGCTTTAGGATCTACGTGGTTTTCCTCAAAAACAGCAACTAATGCCGATGCTGATGCACAGTCCAAATCTTGTGCATTGGTATTACCGGCAGCAAAAATCAATGTACTGCCAAATGCAATTATGCAAAAGTAAGTTCTAAGTTCTTTGATGAAGTTTGACACAGATTAATCTAGTTTATTGTCTCGACAACGTTGTAAGTTAAGAAACCAGAATCAAATTTCAATCCAAAAATGAGAGATTTCGGTAAGAAACGTATTTTAATCCATCATTGGAGCACGCTTAAACTCTCGAGTGCGGTCAAAAAGATAACGATAGGTATGATGTGTTTTTATAGCGCGAGCACCTAATGACTCACAAATACGAATCATTTTAGGATTAAAATCTCCTATCCAATTCATTTCTAAGGTATCATATCTGTCTTTTGGTTGAACCAATTCAGCAGCGGCATTAACCATAGCTCCTTCCACTCCCTTTTTCTGATGATCCGGAACGATCCCAAAAGCAACTCCAAATACTTTGCGACTAGTTTTTCTCCACTTATGCCATAAAAATTGCAGCTTACCCCACCAGTTTAAATTACCATTAAGGTGTTTGAAAATCTGATTAAGTTCGGGCAGCATAATAAAGAAACCTACTGGTTCTTCTTTATAGAAGGAAAACCAAATCAACTCAGGATCTAAAATAGGCTTCAGTTGCTTCATGATACTTTTGGATTGCACCTCCGACATTTTTGAAACTCCCTGATGATTAGCCCAAGCAAGGTTATAAATTTGTCTGAAGTATTCACCATATTCATCAAGTCGAGATTTCTCCAAATGCTTGAAGCTATAGTTAGGATCGTTTTTTATCCGCTCGGCTTTTTCTTTCCACGCATCTTGTAACTCCTGCGAGACAGATCTTGAAAAAGTAAATTGCTTGAAATAAAGTTGAAAACCGTAATTCTCAAAGAGGTCTTTATAATACAAAAAGGTATAGGGCATACAATAGTTTGGTTCCATGAACCCATCGATCAATAGCCCCCACCAACGTTCACGTTCACCAAAATTAATTGGGCCATCCATGGCCTCAACATTTCTTTCTTCTAACCAAGTTTTAGCAGTATCGAACAGTGTATTGGCAGCATCTTGATCATTAATACACTCGAAAAAACCCATTCCACCAGTAATGACGTCTGTTTTTTTCTTGGTTTTTTCATTAATGAAAGCCGCAACGCGTCCTATTGTTTTTCCTTGATCATCATAAAGAAGCCATCTTGTCGCCTCCCCATGACGAAAATACTTATTCACCTTAGGATCAAAAACAGATTCGATATCCTTATCTAAAGGACGAATCCAGTTCTTCTCTTTAGCGTACAAACGAACCGGAAACTCTAAAAACTCCCGAGCTTGTTTTTTGTCAACAACTTCTACAACCCTCATTATCTCGTGAAACTCGTTATTTTTTTACAAATTTCGTTACAAAAGGGTTTGAATTTTTGCTTTCATAAGCATTTACAAAATAGGTTCCATCCGTAAGGTCTTGAATTGGTAAGTCAACAATTCTCCAGTCCGCAGTGAAAGATTCTTTGTAGACAATACGACCTGTAACATCTCGAATTTCAATCTGTTCTACCTTTATCCCAGAAGGAATATTAAGCATTGCTCTATTTGCAACAGGGTTTGGAAACACTTGTACAGTAAGTTGTTTATCCGAATCAGCTATTCCTCCAATCACTGGAATTCTTGTTGTATCTGCTTCTGTGCTATCGGATAAAACAAAAAGGCCATTAGAAAAATCAGATGCTATAATATTGCCAGAAGGTAAGTATGGATAAACTCCCCAACACCCTTGATACGAAGTATAACTAGCTTCTTCATATGTATCATAATAACCAATGGTTAGAGGGTTAGCTGGGTCTGCAACATCGAAAACCCAAACTCCATCATGATAATATGAAACGTATAACTTATACCCGTGTACGAATACATTGTGAGGCATCGACCCTGAGTTAGATCTAAAAAGAGCAATCTCATCCATATCATTTAGGTCCGTAATGTCATACGCCTTAATGCCATGACCAAGGTTCTCATCAACAAAAAACATAGTTTTGCTATCTTCACTTAACCAAGAACTGTGGTTATAACCCTGATCGGAATAACTTGTAATACTTTGCAAATGCGTAACATTGGCAGGGTCGCTCACGTCATAAATGTGTAATCCGCTATTTCCATTCGAACAATACGCAATTTTATCTCTAACAAATAAATCATGCACGTGATTACCTTGACCACCTGTTAACATCAAATCACCTAATAGCTTTGGGTTTGCTGGGTCTTCGGTTAAATCCATAATTCGTAAATGTGAAACAGCTCCACTTATTGCTGGTGTACATATATACAAAATCCCTTCATCAATGAAGATATTATGTGACCTTATGCAAAACGTATCCGAATCATATACTTTATGAACCGAATCCGGCAAATAGGACATATCAAAAATCTGCAATGACGAATTTCCTTCATCCGCAACACCATATAAATAGTGCTTGTAAGTTTTAAAATCTCGATGAATTTCAGCAGTATCCTTGCCTAACTCAAAATCTGACATCACCGTATTTGTAGGATCAGTAACATTAAAAATATATGTTCCTTCTGCCGATCCAATAATCGCATACTCGTTACCAGAAGCTGAATCAGCCCAACCCCAAATTTCGTTGTACTGCTGCCACATTCCTCCCCAATTATAAGACTGCCAAACTGTCGAGTCATCCCAACGGTGAAGTAATCCCATATTTAATGAATCTTGAGCACACAACCCTATGCTCTGCAATACAAATAATGTTACTAAAATCTTTTTCATAATTCTATGGATAGAACAACAAACTTACTAAAAATTTGGCAGTGAACAGACACCAAATGTTGTAATATTTAAATAAAAATTATCGTAACTCATTCACTTTTAACGTTTTTCACAAAATTGTGCAATTATTAACAATAATTTACGCCAACACACACAACTTGTTGAAAAACAAGTGTTTATAGGTAAATATAATATTTAGAAAGTTGTGGATAACGTTTTAAGGCCTAGCTATTTATGAAAAAAAGGGTCATTTTGTCAGTGTTTTTAATCTGGAACAGGATTTGTGAAACTGGAAGTATAAATTGAACTAAAAAAACAAATTTTATCATATCATGAGTACAACGGGAACGTTATCGATCAATACGGAAAATATCTTTCCGATTATTAAGAAGTTTTTATACTCCGATCAGGATATCTTTTTACGAGAGTTAGTTTCTAACGCGGTTGATGCAACACAAAAATTGCAACAACTTTCTTCGATGGGAGAATACAAAGGAGAGCTAGGGGAACTTAAGGTCACTGTATCTGTGGACGAAAGCGCCAAAACGATTACCATTTCGGATAATGGAATTGGGATGACCGATGCGGAAATAGAAAAGTACATCAACCAAATTGCTTTTTCGGGTGCTACTGAGTTCGTAGAAAAATACAAAGACAAAGGAGACGAAAGTCAAATTATTGGACACTTTGGATTAGGATTCTACTCTGCATACATGGTTGCAGGAAAAGTAGAAATCCAAACTCTCTCTTATCAAGATGGTGCTAAATCTGCACGTTGGGAGTGCGATGGATCTACCACATATTCTATTTCTGAAGGAACTAGAGAAACTAGAGGAACTGATATTATTTTGCACGTAAATGAAGAGTCTGAAGAGTTTCTTCAAAAAGCTAAAATTCAGGAAATCCTTAACAAATACGATAAATTCCTTCCAATCGAAGTAGAATTTGATGGCAAAGTAATCAACAACACTAAACCAATCTGGACAAAGTCTCCTAGCGATTTAAAAGACGAGGATTATTTAGCTTTCTATAAAGAACTTTATCCTTTCGAGCCAGATCCATTATTCTGGATTCACTTAAATGTTGATTATCCATTCAATTTAACTGGGGTTTTATTTTTCCCACAAATTGACAAAAATAAATTCGAGGTTCAGAAAAATAAAATCAGTCTATATTCTAGACAGGTATTTATTACGGACGAAGTAAAAGACGTTGTTCCTGAATTCTTACAACTACTTCATGGTGTAATTGATTCTCCAGATATTCCATTGAATGTTTCAAGAAGTTATTTACAGTCTGACGCAAACGTAAAGAAAATCAACACTTACATTAGTAAAAAAGTTGGTGACAAACTTGCCGAACTATTTAAAAACGATAGACCTGGTTACGAAGAGAAATGGGATAGTATTGGTGTATTTGTAAAATACGGTATGCTTACAGACGATAAGTTCTACGACAAAGCACAAAAATTCTGCCTGCTTAAAAATACTGAAGGAGCGATGTACTCTTTCGAAGAGTATCAAGAGAAGTTTAAGGCAAACCAAACAGACAAGGACGATAATTTTGTAATGGTTTACACTTCAGATCGTGAAGCTCAACACAGTTTTATAGAATCTGCTAAGAAAAAAGACTATGATGTTCTAGAGTTTGATACTTTGATCGATTCTCATTTTACAGGAATGCTCGAGCAAAAACTCGAAAAGACTCAAATGAAACGAGTTGATTCTGAGACTGCAGAAAAGCTGATCGAAAAAGATATAAAACTAGAAAGCGTTCTCTCGGAAAAAGAAACAGAGAAAATAAAGGAGTTGTTTGAAACAGCAGTAGATGATAAAACAAAAACTGTATTAGTAGAAGCTCTTACTCCAGAAGACCACCCTGTAACAGTAACGGTTCCAGAATTCTCAAGAAGAATGAAAGAAATGCAAATGGGGTCTGGAATGAACTTTATGGGAGACATGCCTTTGATGTACAATGTAACTGTAAATGCAAACAGTCCTGTAA
Organism: Cytophagales bacterium; assembly: GCA_020627945.1. Lineage (GTDB taxonomy): Bacteria > Bacteroidota > Bacteroidia > Cytophagales > JAHDFW01 > JAHDFW01. The sequence continues at coordinate 23,207 of JAHDFW010000009.1, read as the reverse complement.
TTCAGAGAATTCTCAAAGCTAAAGGAGAAAATCGCGCAAGAATTAGTAAACAAGCTTATGATTTAGCTTTGCTTTCTCAAAATTTGCTTACGGGAAAAAATTTAGCTGGATTTATTGCTCGTAGTGAAGCACTACTTGCTGACTAGTATTAAAATAAGTCATAAAGCCTTTAAAAAGCTCCTTAGGGAGCTTTTTTTATGAGCTTCAACTTTAAAAATAAAATCAAAAAGACCCATTTAAACGGTAATAGAGACCTATCACTTTTTTAAGCTATTATATAAAGTGTTTAATTTTTTCTACGTATATTGCGCATTCGATAAAAATTTAATGTGTTATGTCAAAAAATTCTACTTTAGAAAATTTAAAGAAAAATATTAAAGGCTATTCGGCACTTGCTAGTGCGATGGTAGCATCCGCAGGAGTAGCAAACGCAGATATTATAGTAAAAGATACTGCAGTAACGCTTATAAATAATGGGGATTCTTTCGAGATTGACCTAAACTGCGATGGTGTAACTGATGCTACGGTTACCCTTAACAAAAATTCCAATATTTATGGTCCTCAAGGGTACGGTGGTGCTATTGAATTCAAAAACATAAGAAGTGCTAGCCTTAGTTTAATGGGGGGTGCGTCTGCTGTGTATACAAGTACTGCTTCTGGTACTGGCTTGTACGCTGGTGGGTTATTTGGAGAAGATAAAAAAGTTGAGAAAAACTTTGGTAGTTCTTATGGTCTTGGTTGGAGATCTAACGGTGGACTTATCGGATATGCATTGTCAGAGAATGTATACTTTAAAAAGGTTGGATCTTACTCTGCAACTTCTACTGGCGAAACTCCTCCTCCATGGGCTGCTACTAGTCAAACATTCTCTTCAGGTACAATTTCATACTTTAAGCAAAAAGGTGCTTGGGGTAAAGGAGTTTCTCCAGCTAAATACTTTGGTTTAAGAATGGAAGTAGCTTCTGGTGATACAGTGTATGGATGGGTAAAAGTTAGATCTTTAGATAAGTCTGGTACTGGTGAGAAATTATGGGAGCTTAAAATAGATGGTTATGCTTTAAATGAAACTGCAAACGAAGCTATCTTCACTGGACGTGTAAATGGATATGCGGATGAAGCATTTGAAGTAACGGCTTATGATACGACTGACAATGACAACAGCTCGGATTTAGGAGTAAGCTTCAATCTTCCTAATATGCACGTTAATACGGGAGAAATCAGATTATTTGCTGTGCCTGTAGGTGGTGATACTCTAGATGCTTGTCAAGATGCGTGGGGATTATTACAATCTGCAGACTACGCTACAGTTAGTGTTGATGCTGATACTTCCATGATAGGAACTAACCTTAACGACAGTTTATATTACGCTAATTTCGATGGTGTAAATGATATTAATGGAAACCCTGTAGTAAATGGAGTGGAATATTTTGTATATGTTTATACAAAAGGTAGCTACGATGCTATTCTTAATAGCACGGGAGCAAACCAATCTACATTAATTAAATCCAGCAACTCAGTTTTATTATTAGGTGTAGCTGAACCTGTTGCTTCGTTAGCCGCTGTTGATAATGCGGATAATAATGATGCTTCAGATTTATTAGTAACATTCAATGAATCTGCAGATGCTTCAAAGCAAAACAATTATAAAGTCTTTATCGTAAAAGAAGATAGTGCTGCTGCATTTGATTTAGCTGCTGCTCAAGCTGTTGCTTCTGGAAATTATAAAAATGTGGCCTCTACTGCTAATAATGCGATGAAGTCAGTAACCTACGCTGTAGGTGATAAAGATATAGACGGTGATGATATAGCTTTCTGTACACCTTACAGAGTTTTTGTAATGTCGGAAGCTAATGGAACAACCGCTGATAGAGATATCCTTTCTACAGATAGTATCTACGTAAACCTGAAAGATATTACTGCTCCTGCAGTAAATACTGTTGGTCTTGACGTTTGGGATACTCCTGATGATCATGGTTTTGATTTACGTTACGAGTTTAATTCACCTGCGGATGTGGATGGAATTAAAGAATACTGGGTAATTGCGGTTCCAACAGCGGACATGCCTATTACGGTTGAAGATGCGAAAGCAACAACTTTAGCAAATCACAGAATTGAAAGAGAGGATGGATCTGGTAAATACGCCGCTTTATTCGAATCAACAAAAGATTACAACGGTGACCCAATTCAAAATGGTGTTGAGTATACAATTGTAGTTCTTTCTGTAACTGACGATGTATGTCACGATCGTTGTGATATCGTTTCTGCTGCACAAACAATTACTCTACAAACTGTAATTCCTGCTGCTGTAGATAACATGACTATTGTTGCTTCAGATGTAGCTGATGATCGTTCGCCTTCTGATATGGAAGTAACTTTTGATGCTCCTTCCTCTCAAGCTGGTATTGGAGAATATAAAGTAATTGTTGTTAACCAAAGTTTTGCTCAGGGATTCATCATTAATGATCAATTTGGAACAGCAATGGCATTCAGTGCAGGGTTTGCTACAACTACTATTCCTAAAGATGATGCCGCTACAAGCTACACTACAAGGTTGGATCCTTCTCACTTAGACGAAAATGGTAACCCAATCCAGAACTATAAAGCATACAATGTTTATATCTTGTCTGTTGGAGATCAGAGTTTATCATTCGTAAATACAATATCTGATACCTCTGCAGCAGTAATCCTTAGAGATTATACAGGTGTAGATGATCTTGACAATAACCTTGCTGGTAAAATAAATATCAGTTCGTTTGGTGGACAAGTAAGAATCTTGATGGACCCATCACTTACTAATGGTAGAGTGTTTGTACACAATACTGTTGGACAAGTAATTAAGTCCACTCAAATACATAATCGTGAATTACTTATCAACGACATTCCTGAAAGAGGTGTATACTTCGTAACGGTACTTGTTGGTGAGGACAAGGTTACAAAGAAAGTTTTTATCGAGTAATTTATTCTGAGTAATCGACCAACGCATAACACAAAACACGATTAAGAAAAGGGAGGCAAAAATTGTCTCCCTTTTATTTTTTTATTCAGCAAGTGCCAAGGTTGCCACACTAACTTCTGAAGCCCCCGCTTCTAATAGTGCTTTAATACCAGATTCCATGGTGGCTCCAGTTGTAATTATGTCATCAAGAAACAACACGTGCTTACCCTGCAATTCAAGTATTTTATCCTCTCGAACTTCGAAAACATCCTGTACGTTTTTCCAACGTTGAATTCTTGACTTACGCGTTTGCGTTTCTGTGAAAATACTCCTTTGTAATATTTCAATATTAATTGGTTTGTACATGGTCTCAGACAGACCCACTGCAATTTTTTCTGCCTGATTAAATCCCCTAATACGAAGTTTTTTAGGATGCAAAGGCACGGGAATAATCATATCAATATCTTGAGACCAACTTAATTGATGAACTGAATTACCAAAAATTCTTCCTAAATACATACCTATGTTTTGTCCCTCCTTATATTTAATCTTATGCATCAATCGCTGAATTCTAGCATTCTTATTATATCGATATAATGCTGTACCATTGCTAACCTTTACTTTTCCATGAAATTTATTAGTCACTACATTCGAAGCATTGTCAAACTGATCAATATCAAAAGTTGGAAGCTCCATCATACATGTTAGACAAATCGTAATACTCTCATCATTGAGAACCTCACTTTCACACGCTGGACAAATTCTCGGAAAGAACAAAGCCAGAAAATCTTTTAGGATCGGTTTAAAATGCATTAGCTTCGTAAAAAAATTTCAAAATGCTTTATCAAGAAGAAGATTTAGAAATTAAGTGGAATATTCTAACACTTAAACTTAAAGAAACTTTTGGAAATTCGCCAGATCTTAATGGTGTTCTTTTCCTTATTGGTGTCAATGAACTTGGTCACGGACCCAACGATTTCAAAAAAGAAGCCAAACAAGATCTAATTCACATTGCGACATGCAAGATTTTAAGTCTTTCCGGATACTATACATTGGAGGGTCAGGACCAAGAAGGTTGGCCAATTTGGAAACTCGAAAAACCCATACCAAACATGGATACAAAAGACCAGGAAAAGTTCCTTAAATGGCACGCTATTGAGTACTTTGAAAATGAGTAATTCTATAAAAAATCCAATAATTGTCCATTTTTAGCTAAAACGAGCGCAATTATTTTGATTTAATCCTATTAAAGGTTAGCTTTACTTCTTATTTAACTGCTTAAATTAAACATAGGAATGTCTAAAAAGTTAATATTCAGCTTTGCACTAGTTGCTTTTGTAATGTATTCTTGTTCCAATAATGGTGGTCAAGAAACTAATAATAATGCAAATTCGAACAAACCGGTAAAAGTTGGTGGGGGAAGATACTACGGAGGAACTCTCAGAATTAATGAGCCTGAGTACTTCAAAAATATTTATCCACATAGTATTGTAAGTGGAATCTCTAACCGTATTGCCAGTCAGGTATATGATGGTTTGTTCAAATTTAACCAGAGCAATCTTGATGTTACGGAAAACTTGTGCGAAAGCTATACTGTTTCTGAAGATCAACTGACATACACTTTCAAAATCCGAAAAGGAGTAATGTTCCATGATAACTCTTGTTTCGAAGGAGGCAAAGGAAGAGAACTTACTACCGAAGATATCAAATATTGTTTTCAACTTTTATGTACGCAATACAAAGAAAACAAAGGTTTCTTTATTTTTGATGGCGTAGTAAAAGGTGCGAAAGAATATTATGAAGCAAGCGCTGGAAACAAAACACCTGATTTTGATCTTGAAGGACTGGAAATTGTAGATCCATATACATTCAAAATTACGTTGGTTTCTCCTTCATCATTATTCACTTACGATCTTGCAAGGCCTTTCACATTCATTTTCCCTAAAGAAGCACGTAAAGCATACGGTGCACATATGAGATCAAAAGCAGTAGGTACTGGTCCGTTCATACTAGCAGATGTAGATGAAAACGTATCTGTAAACCTGAAAAGAAACCCTAATTACTTTGGTAAAGACAAGTTTGATAACCCTCTTCCATTCTTGGATGGAATAAACATTCGATTTATTAAAGATAAAAAACAAGAGCTTTTCGCATTTAAGAAGGGTGATTTAGACATGATTTATCGTTTGCCAACAGAACATATTATTGATATAATGGAGGCAAATCATAATGAGGGTGGTGACTTTAGTAAATATCAGATTCAGCGTAATGCTGAAATGAGTACCAACATGCTTGGTTTCCAAATGAATGATCCTCTTTTCCAAGATGTAAATGTTCGTAAAGCTTTTTCATTCGCAATAGATAGAGAGAAAATTCTGGATTATGTTTTAAATGGAGAAGGTTTTGAAGGTGGATATTATGGTATCACTCCTCCAACGTTTAAGAAATACGACGTTAAGAAAATTAAAGGGTATCGTCTGAATATAGATTCAGCAAAGTATTACCTCGATAAAGCAGGTTATCCAAATGGAAAAGGATTCCCAGCTCGTAATCTCGATGTAAACCCTGGTGCTGAAAGAAACATCAATGTTGCTATTGAAGTGAAAAAACAACTAAAAGATAACTTAAATATCGATATTGACATAAACAGTGTTCCTATTGCAACACACGTAGAAAATCTGGAAAAAGGTAAATCTGGGTTTTTCCGTATTGCTTGGAGAGCAGATGTTCCTCTTTCTCAAAACTTTTTATCCATGCTTTATGGTAAAGATGTTCCTGAAACTATGGACGAAGAAAGCTACCCTAATGTAATGAGATACAAGAATGAGAAGTTCGATGAACTTTATGAAAAAGGATTAAGATCTTCAAATATTGAAGAAGCAAACCAGTATTTCTTGCAAGCCGAACAAGTAGCAATGAACGATGCTCCGTTTATTGTTGTTTGGTATGATGAAGGATTTAGATTACTTCAGCCAAACGTGAGAAACTTCCCGAATAATGCAATGCAGTATCGAGATTTTTCAGAGGTTTATGTAGAACCTAACAAGGCAAAAAAGCCGGCTGAAAATAAAGGGGATAATAAGTAACTTATTGAAAGTAAATACGTAGATATAAACCCTTGGTAACTAAACACTAAGGGTTTTTTTATTTCGTTGTATAGTAGTAATGAAAGAACATAACATACTACAACATAAAATAGCAAAATACAAGAAGAAGTTTTTTGCCACTTTACTGATTAAAGGAATCTGCTTTTTTGGTTTACTTGTTCTGTCGGTCTACATTATAATGAACTTCGCAGAACATCTTGTATTCTTTGGTAAAAATGCTAGAGCAGGTTTACTTTTTGCTTTTGTTGGTCTCTTCGTCTTTTCTCTATTTCAATTTATACTAAAACCGCTCTTCAAGTTCAGAAATAACTCGAGTGACGAACAACTAGCAATTGATATTGGTAATAGAATGCCAAATATTAAAGATAAATTACTGAATACCATACTGTTAATGAAAACTTCAGACAACAGTTTGGCCCTGGCAAGTGTCGCTCAACGATCAAGTGGTTTTAGCGCCATAGAATTTGATAGAAGCATAGATAGTCGGGAAAATTATAAATATCTCGCGTATTTGGCCTTAATACTAGTGTTTTTAGGGGGTGTTTGGCTCTATAAACCATTGATTTTCAGTGGAAGTACATCAAGAATTTTAAATTTTGATAAGGACTATAACAAACCTTCAGCATTTGAATTGTCAGTTTTTAATGAAAGTCTTCAAGTGTTTGAAAATGAGGATATTACATTAAATATTGATGTTTCTGGGCAAACTTTACCACAAGCCATATATGTAGTGGAAAATGGAGTACGTTATAAAGCAACTCAAGTCAAAGGAAATCCTAATCAATACGAATTCACTTTTAAAAACGTAACTTCTTCCAAGCAGTTCAATCTCGAAGCTGCTGGTTATTCGAGCGAAGCTTATGATATAGATCTTTTAAAAAGGCCAGGAATTCTAAAGACTAATATTTATGCACAATATCCTGCATATGTGAATTTGAAAAATGAATCCTTTAATGGCATCAACGATATTACTATTCCAGAAGGGACAGTACTTAACTGGGAGTTTATTACCAAGAATACTGAATCTTTGGCTCTTGTTACTTCATCAGAAGCTATTAATTATAGCATCGTTAAAGCCGACGATTCTTATAAAACTGAAAAGCAATACAAAAACACTGATAAATTCTCCATAAAGCTTGCCAATCCAAATGGGGAAAACAAAGATCAAATTTTATACAATATTCAGGTTATCAAGGATTTACATCCAAAAATTAGTTTAGAAACCAATGTAGATACTAGTCTTTATGAGTATATTACCCTTGCTGGAAATATTTCTGATGACTATGGTATTAATGGTTTAAAACTTAAATACCGAACAGTAAATACAGACGGATCAAAATCTGGGTACACCTCTATCAACATACCTGTATCTAGAAATAGAGAACAAAGTTATTTCCATCAATGGAACATAGACTCTCTAGTAACTAATGGTAAAAAACTCGAATACTTCGTTCAAGTATGGGATAACGATGGTGTAAATGGAAGTAAATCCTCAAAATCAAGTATCCTAGTACTAGAAACGGGTAAACAAAAAGATATTGAAGCCAAAATAAGTCAGTCCAATCAAAAAGTAGAAAACAACTTTGAGAGTAACATTGATAAAGTAGAGCAGCTTAAAAAGCAAATAGAGTCATCAAAAAAGAAGATGCAGTCTCAGAAAAAGCTTAATTGGCAAGATAAAAATGAGCTCAAAAATATACTTGAGAAGCAAAATGATCTTCAAAAATCTATTGAAGAACTCTCTAAAGAGTTTGATAAACTAAAAAAGCAACAAGACAAGTTTGATAAGCAGAATCCTGAACTCGATGAGAAAGCTGAAAAGCTGCAAGAACTTCTAGACCAAATGATGGACGAAGAAACAAAGGAAATGTTCAAAGAACTTGAGAAAATGCTTGAGAAAAAGGATATAAAAACCGAAGAAGCTACTTCTCTCTTAGAAAAAATGGAACAGAAGGATTTTAACCTTGAGAAAGAGTTAGAACGTGCTAAAGAGCTCTTTAATAAACTTAAGTTTGAAGAAAAACTTGATGAAACGATAGAAAAACTTGATGAATTAGCTAAAAAACAAGAAGATTTAGCAAAAGAAAATGCCGATAAGAAGAATTCCACCGAGGAAGAGAAGAAAGCAGCAGCAGATAAGCAAGAAGAGTTAAATAAAGAATTTGACGATCTCAAAGAAGACTTAAAAGAACTTGATAAACTTAATGAAGATTCTAAAAGTGGAATGGAGGATCAAATGAAAGAAAACCAAGATATGTCTGATCAAATCGATCAACAACAAGATGATGCCAAGGAAGATCTTAATTCCGGAGATAATAAATCTGGTTCTCAAAAACAAAGTGATGCTTCTGACAAAATGAAGAAAATGAGTCAATCCATGAGTAAAATGAAACAACAAATGGGAGAAGCTCAACAAGCGGAAGATTTAGATAACTTAAGAAGAATCCTTGACAACCTTATTAAGGTTTCATATGATCAAGAAGATCTCATGAATAAGTTTAAAACCATTCGTAACGTTAATCCTCAATTTGTAGAGCATTCGGCTAAGCAACTTAAAATTAAAGAAGATGCAACTATTATTGAAGATAGTCTATTGGCTTTAGCGAGTAGAAACTTTGAAATAAAGTCATTCGTAACTCGAGAGTTATTTAATATGAATGATTATATAGATCAAAGTCTTGAATCTATCAGAGATCGTAAGGTTGGTGAAATAACCAAGAACCAACAGTTTGCTATGACGCATATCAACAACCTTGCACTAATGCTTTCTGAAGTAATGGATCAGATGCAACAACAGCAATCTCAAAAGATGGACGGAGAGCAGATGTGTAACAATCCTAAACCTGGAGGCAAGAAACCAAAGCCAGGCATGAAAGTAGGCAAGAAACAACAAGCCCTCAGCCAACAAATCATGCAAATAAAACAAAGTGGTAAATCTGGTAAAGAATTATCTGAAAGTCTAGCTAAAATGGCTGCTGAACAAGAACAACTTCGTAAGTCTCTTAAAGAACTTGAGAAGATGCAGGATAAAGGCAAACAAGGTAAAGATGGCAAAGACGGAAAGGGTGGACTAGGAGATATTGGAAAATTAGAGAAACTAATGGAAGAGAATGAAATTGATCTTCTAAATAAGAGACTAACTCAAGAAACCATTAACCGACAAAAAGAAATTATTACACGATTGCTTGAAGCTGAGAAAGCAATGAGAGAAAGAGATTGGGATAAAGAAAGAGAAGCGAAAACAGCGAAACAATTTGATCGTACTGTTCCTCCTTCATTTGAGAAATACCTAAAAGAAAAAGAGAAACAAATAGAATTACTTAAAACGGTTAACCCGGCATTCGTTCCTTACTTCAAAGAAGAAATAAACGAATACCTTAGAGATCTTTAATCATGAATGAGTTTAATATTAAGATTCCTTCGATCATCGACAATCTGCGCATCGTAGAAAGTTTCATCGATAACGCACGTGACAATTACAACATCAGCGATGATCTATATGGAAACATTATGATTGCTGTAACGGAATCTGTTACCAATGCAATAATTCATGGCAATAACCAAGAAAGAGAAAAGAATGTACATCTGAGTATAGAAGCTTTAGAAAACCAGATCGCTTTCGAAATTAAAGATGAAGGTACAGGTTTCGACTATCTTAATTTACCTGACCCAACTTCACCAGAGAACCTTACCAAACCTGGAGGAAGAGGAATCTTTCTAATTAGCAATCTTTGCGATAAATATAAGTTTGATCAGACTGGTTCCTGTATCAAATTATACTTTAACGTATAACCATACTATTTCGAATCTTCATGGAAACACAAATTAACTTCTTTTCTGAAGACATAGATTTTGAAATTACTAATTCGGATTCGAAAGCTAGTTGGATTGAAAATACCATAGAAGAGTCAGATCATCAACTTGGTTTTATAAACTATATCTTCTGTTCGGATGAGTATCTACATAAGATAAATGTGGAACACTTAAACCATGATACCTATACAGATATTATAACCTTTCAATATAATGAACAGGAAGAACCTGTAGAAAGTGATATATATATAAGTGTGGAACGTATAGAAGAAAACGCTAAGGAATTTAATACCTCTTTCGACAATGAACTTGATAGAGTAATAATTCATGGTGTATTACATCTAATGGGACAAGGAGATAAAACAGAAGAAGAAAAACAACAGATGCGCGAGAGAGAAGATTACTTTCTATCTTTGCGTGGAAAATAAAATGTTCCACGTGGAACAATCATAAAAATGTTTCAAGAATACGACGTAATAATAGTAGGTGCAGGACATGCAGGTTGCGAAGCAGCACACTCTGCAGCTACCATGGGATCCAAAGTTTTATTGGTTACCATGAATATGAATACTATTGCACAAATGTCATGTAACCCAGCAATGGGTGGTGTAGCTAAAGGTCAGATTGTACGAGAGATTGATGCTCTTGGTGGTATGACTGGAATAGTTACAGACAAGACTATGATACAGTTTAGATTACTCAATGAATCTAAAGGTCCAGCTATGTGGAGTCCTAGAGCTCAAAGTGATCGCATGAGATTTGCTGAAGAATGGAGACTTAGTCTAGAACGTAATCCCAACGTAGACTTCTGGCAAGAAATGGTAACAGGTATTATTGTTAAAAATAATAAGGCCTGTGGAGTAACTACTTCCATGGGAATAGAAATAAGATCCAAATCTGTTATCCTTACTAATGGTACATTCTTAAATGGTATAATACATATCGGAGAAAAACAATTTGGTGGTGGAAGAACTGGAGAAAAAGCAGCCACTGGAATTACAGAACAATTAGTAAGTCTAGGCTTCGAAGCAGCTAGAATGAAAACAGGTACACCGCCAAGAGTAGATGGCAGAAGTATCGATTATTCTAAAACCGAAGAACAACCAGGAGATACTAACCCAGGCAAGTTCTCTTATACTGATACGCCAAAATTACAAGGACAACGTAGTTGCCATATTACATATACCAATTCAGATACTCATGAAATTCTTAGAACAGGATTCGAAAAGTCTCCAATGTTCACAGGAAGAATACAAGGACTGGGACCAAGATACTGCCCTTCTATAGAAGATAAAATAACTAGGTTTGCAGAAAGACCAAGGCATCAAATCTTTATTGAACCAGAAGGATGGGATACAGTAGAAGTTTATGTAAATGGATTTTCATCTTCTTTACCAGAGGATGTACAGTTTCATGCACTTCGAACAATACCTGGTTTTGAGCAAGCAAAAATGTTTAGACCTGGATATGCTATTGAATATGACTTCTTTCAACCTACACAGCTTAAGAATACACTTGAGACAAAAGCCATAGATAGTCTGTACTTCGCTGGACAAATCAACGGTACTACAGGTTATGAAGAAGCAGCATGTCAAGGAATGATGGCTGCTATTAATGCTCATAACAAAGTAAATGAGAAAGATCCATTTGTACTATCTAGATCAGAAGCATACATAGGAGTACTAATAGATGACCTTATCAATAAAGGTACTGATGAACCTTATAGAATGTTTACATCTAGAGCAGAGCACCGTCTACTGTTAAGACAGGACAATGCTGATATAAGACTTACTAAACGAGGACATGAAGTTGGGCTTGCTGATGATACAAGACTTAAGAACGTTGAAAGTAAGAAATACAACACTTCTCAAATCATTAATTTCTGTACGCAAAAATCTATAACTCCAGAAGGTATTAATCCATACTTGGATCAATTAAACTCAGCACCAATCAAGCAAAAGATGAAACTGGTTAATATAATAAGAAGACCAGGTGCGTCGTTGAAAAGTTTGATAAAGCTAAATGAAGATCTTGAAACACTTAACCAATATCAAGAACTTGAAATAGAACAAGCTGAAATAAATATTAAATACGAGAACTATCTAGAGAAAGAAAGACAACACGTAGAAAAGTTCAACCAATTAGAAAAGAAGAAAATTAATGACGATATAGATTATAGAAATATAAATGCACTCTCCAATGAAGCCGTTGAAAAACTAACTAAAATAAGACCTACTACTTTGGGTCAAGCTTCAAGAATCTCAGGTGTGTCTCCTTCTGATATCTCTATTCTAATGGTACATCTTGCCAAATAATAACGAATGAAAGAAACTACTAAAGGGCTCATTACTATCCTTGTCCTAATTCTTATTCTAACATCCTGTGCTATAGAAAAACCACCAACAGGTGGACCAGAAGATACTGAACCTCCATTTGCCAAACTTATGGAACCTAAGAATCTTTCCACTAGATTTATTACTAAAACAATTGAAATAGAATTCAATGAAAAAATAGCAGAAGTACAACTAGCACAGAAAGTAATTATATCGCCAGCAGCCAACTTTAAATTAAAACCTAAAGTAGTTCGTAAAACATTGTATCTAGAGATAGATGGAACTCCTGCTCCGAATACTACATATACTTTATACTTCCCTGAATGTATCCAGGATATTACTAAACCTAATAAAATAAAGAATCTAAAATACGTATTCTCTACTGGTGAAATAATTGATACAGCTTACATAAAAGGTAATACTACAATTCATCATAACAATCAAACCAGTGACAAAACTCTTGTTGGACTATATCCTCCAAGTGATACTGTTAATATTCAGAAGCACAAACCTATCTACTTTACTAAATGTAGAAAGGATGGATCTTTTCGAATAGACAATCTTAAAGCAGGTACTTATTCAGCATACGCTTTTATAGACAATAATAATAACCTAACCTATGATAAAGAGGAGGAAGTTGGTTTCTTAGACAACTATATTCAACTGGACAGTAATTTAAGAGATATCGACTTTAATTTATTCCTGAGCGATGAAGAAGCGCCTAAATGGACCAAAAGAGAATCAAAATATCATATGGTCATAACACCCGATAATCCTGTAAAACAATTTACAATAACAGATAGTGATTTTAAACCTTTAGAACTACAATACTCCGAATCAACCATTAATCCAGAATATCAAGTATTTAAATCATTTGAAACTGATACGTTCCACGTGAAACTTATCTCATCAGACCTTAATGATAATTTAGACACCACTAGTTTCTACTTTAAACATCCTAGATTAAACAAGGACACATTAGAGTTTTTGTCACTTAGACCTGTCAATAAGAAGATTCTTGCGAAAGATAGCATAATCTTAGAATCTAATATACCAGTTAAAACACTGATTACCAATAAGATACGAATATTTTCAGATTCCATCGAACTAGGAGATTTATCTAATTTTAAACATTCAATACAAGGTAACAACCATATTATCATTCATTTTGACACTAAAGCAACTACTAATCTTAACATTGTCTTTGATTCGGCATCAGTTCTAGGCTATAATCCAGACATTCTTAATAAACCAATAGACATTAAAGCAGACATCTTAGATCCAACACAGGTAGGCTCCATATCAGGTGAATTAAGATATACTGGTTCAAACTACTTTGAGATTCAACTTATGAAAGGAGCAAGAGTAATACGAACTAGTAAAGAGCGCCTATACAAGTTTATTAACCTACCACCAGCTGAATATACCATCCAAGTAAAAATAGATCACAACGGAAATGGCAAATTTGACCAAGGTAGATTTGATACACGTACACAACCTGAAAAAATACTTTTCCACAAGGACAAATTAATATTGCGTGCAAACTGGGAAATGGAAGGTGTTATACTACGTCCATGAGGATAACCTGTTAATATATTTCTTAGTAACTGTTAATAAACTGTTGAACAATGTACATAAATACCACCCTTACCTAACCATTGTAGATAACTCAATACTTATACCTTTTTATCATCCACATTATTAACCAACATTACAAAAATTCCAATCCACAGTAATCCCCAAACAATCATGTTAATAAAAACTTAACTTACTGAAAATGAAAAAGAATTGATTGTAAAAAATGTTAATTAAGAAATCAGTTATCAACAAAATCAAAAAACAATAATTATTTAAAAAACTTATTAACCGAATCCACAGACTAATAATACTTTATAATTTCTTTTTTAAAAAAACTATATAGTTAATATTATACCAACCACTTCACTCAACTTTTAAAATTCAAAATTTGCGTACCTTGCAACCGAATTGAAAATCACATTGGAAAGAAACGACAACATACTTTTATCAATCCGAAACCTTACCACAGTTTTTAATACTGATGATAATGAGGTGGTGGCCGTCGAAAATGTGTCTTTTGATATTCGCAAAGGTGAAACTGTGGGTATTGTTGGAGAATCAGGTTCTGGAAAGTCCGTTACTTCTTTGTCGGTGATGCACCTTCTACCTAGAAAAATTTCTAACATTGTTAGTGGTGAGATTTGGTTTAACTCTCCAAAATATGGTTGGATTGATTTAGCAAAAACTGAGGAAAAGCTTTTCAGAAAAATACGAGGGAAGGAAATCTCTATGATTTTTCAAGAGCCGCTTACCTCCTTGAATCCAGTGTTTAGATGTGGAGAACAATTGACTGAAGCGATCTTGTTGCATTCAAATTTTAATAAGAAAGTTTCAAGAGAAATGGTTCTAGAATTATTTCGAATTGTACAACTTCCAAATCCAGAACGAATCTTTCGTGCTTATCCACATGAATTGTCTGGTGGACAAAAGCAAAGAGTGATGATTGCAATGTCCATGATTTGTAATCCGTCATTGTTAATTGCGGACGAACCTACAACTGCACTGGATGTTACCGTACAAAAAAGTATTTTGGAGTTGATGAAACAACTTCGAAATGATATTGAAACTAGTATTATTTTTATTACCCACGATTTAGGAGTAGTAGCTGATATTGCAGATCGTGTGATCGTAATGTACAAGGGAAAGATTGTAGAGCATGATCACGTATGGGAAATATTCAGTAATCCGAAACATCCGTATACAAAAGGACTTCTAGCATGTAGGCCAAGTCTAGAGATGAAGTTGAAAAAGTTACCCACAATTGTTGACTTCATGTATGTAGACGAAAACAACGAAATTGTTGAAAAGCAAGATTTTGATGTGATGTCTGGAGATTTTATCTCGCTTGCGACGGAAAAAATAAAATTGGAGGAACGTAAGTCAGAAATCTATAAACAAAACCCGCTGTTCGAAATTCACAATTTAGAAGTACATTATCAAACCGTAAACCGTATAGGTCAGGTTAAGAACGTAATTCGAGCGGTTGATAATATATCCTTCGATGTTTATAAAGGTGAGACCTTAGGGTTAGTTGGAGAATCTGGATGTGGAAAAACAACGTTGGGTAGAACTATACTTGGATTGCAAAAAGCGACTTCTGGAAAGATTAGTTATAATGGTCAAGATATAACTAACTTAACAAGTAGAGAATGGCGCGAATTTCGTAAAGAGATTCAGATAATTTTTCAGGATCCATATTCCTCGTTGAATCCTAGAAAGACAATCGGTAGTGCTATAATTGAACCCATGAAAGTTCATGGAATTTTTAAAACCTATGAAGAGTGCCAAGTACGGGCATTGGAGTTGTTGGAAAAAGTAGGTTTGAATTACAATCATTTCAATCGTTTTCCTCATGAATTTTCAGGAGGGCAAAGACAAAGAGTTTGTATTGCAAGAGCATTAGCAGTTAATCCTAACTTTATAGTATGTGATGAATCTGTTTCGGCTTTAGACGTTTCGGTGCAAGCACAAGTTTTGAATTTGCTAAATGATTTGAAAAATGAATTTGGTTTTACTTATATTTTCATTTCCCATGATTTGTCCGTAGTTAAATTTATGTCAGATCGAATGTTGGTAATGAATAATGGTAAAATTGAAGAAATGGGTGAAGCTCAGGAGATATATGAAAATCCAAAAACTGAGTACACCAAAAAATTAATCGAAGCCATTCCTCAAGGAAGGCTTGAAGATGTGAGACGAAATATGAATAAGCGTCCACAATTTCAAAAACCAGTTGGATAAGAATAGTTGAAAATCCTCAGCTCGACTAATTCGAAAATTAGCTGGTGTCAAAAAATTATTAAAGAATTAAAACATTAAAAATATGCCTAGAAAAAATGGAGCTAGAATACGAAATAAACGTAAAGGCTCAACTAGCAAAAAAGATAGAAGACGCGAACCAAAAATCTCATTATCTGAGTCACAAATTTTTGGTATGTTTTTGACAGGAGGTAAAGACGAATATACTCCGAAAAACATAATGCGTAAAATGAAGCTTACCTCTTCAAGAGATCGAGCTCGAATTATTGAAATATTACAAATCCTTTTCAAAAAGGGAAAAATAGAAAAAACGAAAACTGGCGGATATGTCCTAAACCAAGAATTGGAATATGCAACGGGTAGCCTGCAGGTAATTCATAAAAATAAAGCAGTTTTCATTTATGAAAATTCCACCGACGAATTACCAGTATCAAATCATCAAGAACATTTCGCTTTGACAGGTGATAAAGTAAAAGTTGCTATTTATTCTGGCCGAAAGGAAAATAACACTGCTGAGATCGTTTCGGTTATTTCAAGAAATAGGAAAACGTTCGTTGGTAAAGTTGTTGAGAAAAGAGGAACGTATTTTCTCTTACCAGAAACGCGTGCAGTTTATTTCGACATTTTTATCCCAGCGCATTTCCTTGGTTTGGCTACGCACAACGACAAGATAAAAGTTGAGGTAACAGAATATCCAGATAAAAAGGACTTAAATCCAGAAGGACGAGTTTTAGAAATTTTTGGAAAAGTAGGTGAGAATGAGGCTGAGATTTCTTCCATCATGGCCGATTTCGAATTACCCATGAAATTTCCACGAAACGTTTTGAGAGAATCAGAAAGAATCGAGGATAAAATTTCGGAGGAAGAAATTTCGAAACGTAGAGACTTCCGTAAAATAACAACCTTTACCATTGACCCGGTTGATGCTAAAGATTTTGATGACGCACTTTCTATTCGTGAATTAGAAGATGGTGTTTATGAAATAGGAGTTCATATTGCTGATGTAACTCACTACGTAAAACCAAAATCTGCTTTGGAACAAGAAGCGTATAATCGTGCAACATCAGTTTACTTAGTAGATCGAGTTGTTCCTATGTTACCGGAGCGACTTTCGAATGGAGTTTGTTCATTGAGACCACGCGAGGAGAAACTTACTTTTTCTTGTGTATTCAAAATGACAAAAGATGGAAGTATCAAAGATGTTTGGATTGGTAGAACCGTAATTTTTTCTGACGAACGCTTCGCGTATGAAGAAGCACAGGAGCGCATCGAATCTAAGGAAGGAACTTTCCAAAAGGAAATCAATATTTTGAATGATATTGCATTGAAACTTCGTGATGAAAGATTTTCAAAAGGATCTATTTCTTTTGAAACGCAGGAAGTTCGTTTCAAATTGGATGAACATGGCAAACCTCTTGGAGTTTATATAAAAGAAAGAAAAGAAGCTCACAAAATGATCGAAGAATACATGCTATTGGCAAACAAGAAAGTTGCTGAGTTTGTATATAAAAGATCTAAGTCTAAGGAAAAAGATACTATGGTGTATCGTGTTCACGAAGCACCAGACCAGGAGAAACTGGATACTTTTGCCCAATTCGCAGGAAGATTTGGTTATAAAGTGGATATCCAGAGAAACGTTGCACAAGAGTTGAACAAACTTGCAGTAGAAACTGAAGGTAAAGCAGAACACGGTGTACTACAGCAATTGGCAATTCGAAGTATGTCGAAAGCAAAATATACTACGGAACCTTTAGAACATTTCGGATTAGGTTTTGCACATTATAGTCATTTTACTTCGCCGATTAGAAGATACCCAGATATGATGGCGCATCGATTAATCGAACGTTATTTATCCGGTGGAAAATCTGCTGACGCAGGTAAATACGAAGAAAAATGTAAGCACTCATCGGACATGGAGCGCAAAGCTGCACAAGCCGAACGATTGAGCATTAAGTTTAAGCAAGTTGAATACATGCAACAATTCGAAGGTAAAGTATTTGATGGCTTTGTTTCAGGTATGTCAGAATTTGGATTCTATGTTGAACTTGAAAACCTTGGATGTGAAGGAATGGTAAGAATGTCAGATCTGAAAGGAGATTACTATAACGTAGATCTTGAAAAGTACGAAATTGTTGGTCAGCGAACCAAAGAGAAAATTATACTAGGACAGCGAGTAACCGTTCGAGTTTCCGAAACAAATCTTGAGCGTAGAACTATTGATTTAGAAATGGTGGATTAACGACACTTTTCTTTAAACTGTCTAAAAATCAGCGTAGTCATTTCAGATGTTTTTGTGTTAACTTAAACTATACAAAACCGTCAGTTATCTACGCTGATTTTTCTTTATTCATTTTTTCAATTTGTTGAATTACTCCTTTATCGTTCTAAAAAACACTACCTTTGTTCGAACAATCGTTTGAACAATAATCCATACAGTACACCTTGAAATCACTTTGGTATCTCAATAAATATTTTCTCAAGTACAAGATGCACTTGCTTGCTGGTGTTTGTTGTATTCTAGTATCAAATTCATTCAATGTTTTTTCGGTTATAGCTGTGAGATATTCTTTTAATCTGATCGATCAGGGGTTGGACTATGGTAACATGCTGAATCAGATGCCAATTTTTGAAGACTATACTACGTCCTTCAAGAATGTGATTATTCTCTACATCATTGTTTATTTCTCAGTAAAATTGATTGGCGCTTTTTTCTTATTTCTAACTCGACAAACCATTATCGTAATGTCGCGTAGAATTGAGAATGATTTGAAAAATGAGATTTACGAACATTATCAATCTTTACCACTCAGTTTTTATAGAAAGAATAGAACTGGAGATTTGATGGCCAGAATTTCAGAAGACGTAAGTAAAGTTCGGATGTATCTTGGTCCAGGAATAATGTATGGGATAAATACCGTTGCTCTATTTTCGATTACGATTACATGCATGTTTAATGTGAATGCTGAACTTGCGATTTACACGTTGCTTCCACTACCATTTTTATCAGTTGCCATATATTTTGTGAGTGATAAAATGAATAAGCATTCCACCATTATTCAAAATCAGTTATCTACTCTTTCGAATTTTGTGCAAGAAGCATTTTCGGGAATCCGAGTTTTGAAATCATTTGTGCGCGAACAAGATTCGTATCATAAATTCATTCATGAAAGTGAAGATTATAAAGACAAGTCGCTAAAGCTGATTAGGATAAACTCATTATTTGTTCCATTAATTTTCTTGTTGATTGGTTTGTCTACCGCATTAACTGTTTATGTTGGTGGTCAACAAGTTTTGGACGGAAATGTTACGATTGGAAATATTGCTGAATTTGTGATTTACATCAATATGCTTACCTGGCCAGTTGCTTCCCTGGGTTGGATCACAAGTATAATTCAGCGAGCCGCTGCTTCGCAGACAAGAATCAACGAGTTTCTAAATACTAAAACGGATCTTACTTCAGATGTAAATCTTACTACAGATATTAAAGGGGACTTAGTATTTGAAAATGTAAACGTCGTTTATGAAAACAGTCAAACGAAAGCTTTACAAGATTTGAACCTTAAGATTAAGGCGGGAGAGAACATAGGAATTATTGGTAGTACTGGAAGTGGAAAGTCAACCTTGACTTCTGCTATTCCTAGATTATTCGATCCAACGGAAGGAAGAATTACTCTAGATGGAAACGACCTTAAAGATTACGATATTAACTTCCTTCGCGATAATATTGGCTTTGTTCCGCAGGATGTCTTTTTGTTTTCAGATACAATAAAGGAAAATATAGCCTTCGGTTCCCCAAACGTTACGCAAGAAGAAATCGAGCAAGCTGCAAAAGACGCAGATGTTTATCAGAACATTATGGATTTCGCAGAGAAGTTTGAAACGGAAGTAGGTGAACGAGGAATTTCATTATCTGGTGGACAAAAGCAAAGAATTTCAATTGCTCGTGCTATTATTAAGAAACCTAAAATTCTAATTTTCGACGACTGCCTATCGGCAGTAGATACGAAAACGGAGGAGGAGATTTTATCCAACCTTCGCCGAATCATGAAAGGTCGAACATCTATAATTGTTGCTCATAGAATTTCTTCGGTGCAATGGACCGACCGTATTTATGTAATGGACGACGGTAAAATAATGGAGCAAGGATCACACGAGGAATTGATTGCTCAAAAAGGATCGTATGCTGAATTATACGAAAAACAACTTCTAGCTGCAGAAGAGTAATTTGAATATTTATGGAACAGGGATTAAAAATTTTTCTTAGAAGAATTCTGACATTCCTTGGTTTGATTCTTATCAACATCTTGTTTTATTATTTTGGTAAGGAATCTGCGCACATAAGTTATTTCTTTATCGCTTTAGTACTTTTAAACCCAGTCGTAATTATTGGTGTTACTATCTATGACTTACTGGTCACTTTATTTTCGCGTAAGTATCTGTCACCATTAATATTAGATTCGGTGATTCTTGTTGTTTACTTAATAGCCATGTACAAGTGGTAACCCTTAAATAACATTGATTTTCGTTATATTCGTAGTTGATTTGTCAGCATCAATTAAATCTAACAATTATGAGGTTCTCTACTCTTTTAACATTAATAGGTATTTTAATTATTTCATCCACCGACTCGAACGCTCAAACTTGGACAAACATTAGTGGAAACAATGCTTTGTTCAAAGGAGCTAAGAAAGTAAGTATAGATTATGATGCTACTAACGACATTATTTATGCTGCTCTAACGGATGAAGGAGGAGCTCCAATTTTGGCTAAGTATGAAAATAACATTTGGACTCAACTTGGTGGTTGGATTGATAATAAAGTTGCTGGTAGGTTAATTATGAATGTTCATCCAATAACCAAAGAGCCTTGGGTAATGTTTACCTGGAATGGATTTCATCTTTGGAAATGGAACGGAACAAGTTGGGAGCAACCCACTCAACCGACAACTAGTAGTGTATATCAAACGGATTTTGCTTTTAATCCGATCACAGGTTCAGCACATTTAGTATATGAAAACGGAAGTTGGAATACCTCTTGTATAAAACAAAATCCATCGACTGGTACATGGGGAGGCTGTGGATTAGGAATACCTTCTTACAGCGGCGGAGCAGATAATCAAACTGTAGAATTCGATCCAATCACAGGTGATTTATATTTAGGTATGGAAGCTAACGCACTTAATTTTGGCGCAGTATGTCTTGTTCATGATACAGCTACCAATGCTTTTAGTTATGTTGGTAACCCGCCTACTTTTTTAGAAGGAAAATGGACCGTAGATCTTGCAGTTCAAAACTCTAATAATGTATTTGGAATGGCTAGTGCAGTAGATGAAGATATGGAGGTAAAATGGTTTAATAATGGTTCTTGGAAAGGTTTGGGTACCACACTATCTACAGGTCCTTCTAGTAACGCCGATATGGTTGTAAACAAAAACACAGGTTGGCCCATTGCTGCTTATGACGATGACGACGATCGTGTAAAAGTAAAATATTATAACAGCGCAACCGAAACATGGACACAAGTAGGTGATGTTGAAATGCACGGTGGAGAAAACACGAAATATATAGATCTGGTTTATGATGATGTTCATGACCGATTAATACTTGCCTACGCTGAAGATTTTACTGAGGATGTTTTTATAAAAACGATAACGTGTTTTGATGAATCTACCGTAGGATTAGAGCTTGTAGTGGAAGATGCTAAATGTGCTGGTCAACCAAGTGGTTCCATAACCTCAACCCTTTTACATGGTAAAGAACCTATTTCTTATGTTTGGACAAACTCGGATACAACGGCTTCTTTGCAAGATGTAGAATCTGATTTTTATGAAGTGGAAGCTACAAATGCAGATGGATGTGTGACAAAATTTTCTGGTTACATAGATGAGCCAGATCCGATAGTGATAGATACTATGGTTACCAAGCACCCAGGAGGTTTGTATGATATTGAAGTATTAGATGTTTCTGGTGGAGTCCCATTTTATGCATTTGATTGGAGCGATGATGGAACAGGAGATTTTGATGACGGTTCAATTTTATCTGGAGTAGAAGGAGGTGCTCAATATGTATTGGAAGTTAGAGATCAAAACTTCTGTGTAGAGCAAATTACATTTGACCTAGTTTCATTTACGAACGTGGAAGAAGAATTTGATCAGTTATTCAGAATTTATCCTAACCCCTCGAATGAATCTGTTAATATAAACTACGGTAACACAAAACCAGAGTATATCCGTTTGATGGATTTGCAAGGAAGAGTTATTCAAGAATTTGATCAATTGGAATTCTACTCACATCATCTTGATTTAAGTGATGTAGCGAAAGGAACTTATTTGCTGGAGATAAAAGCTAACTCTAACGTATATCAAAACCGCCTTTTAAAACGTTAATGAAACGTGAAATTTCTTAAACGTCTTATAGGTTTTGGAATCATTGCATTTATCCTACTTAATTTAGTAGTGATCATGCATGCCTACAAGTTGACACATTTTGCTGATTCTTCGGAATCCAAAACTCCGAAGCTTAATCAAATGACGACCTTGGATAAGGTGAAAGTTCTTATTACTGGAGTTTCTTATCCAAAACCTCTAAACCTTTCTGAACCCAACTTACCTTTTGAGGAATTCGTTTTAAAAGATCAACATCAAACTCACGGGTGGTTTATTCCTGCAGAAAAGAAGCCCAAAGGAGTTGTTTTAATTTTCCATGGTTATGGCGGTGAGAAATCTTCAATGTTAGATAAAGCATATGAGTTTCATCATCGAGGGTATTCAACAGTGCTTATAGATTTTCAAGGTTCAGGTCCTACTAAAGGAAACCAAACCACTATAGGCTATTTTGAATCAGAGCAAGTTTCTAATACCTACAACTACGTTCAAGAAAAGTATCCGAATGATCCAATCTTGCTTTTTGGCACAAGTATGGGAGCAGTTTCTATTATGCGAGCATTTCATGATAATGACCAATTAAATCCCGAATCGGTTATTCTAGAATGTCCTTTTGGTACCATGGAAAAAACCGTGGCTGCAAGATTTAAGAAAATGAATTTACCTAAATCGCCTTTGACTGAAATGATTCTTTTTTGGGGAGGAACGATCAATGGTTTTTGGGCTTTTAATCATAACCCCGAAAAGTATGCTAAATCCATAAAATGTCCTGTCTTACTTATTTCTGGAATGAAGGATAG
>JAHDFW010000195.1:6787-7890 GCA_020627945.1 Cytophagales bacterium | reverse complement strand
AAGAATGAATACGAAATTGATTTTAAGTGTGCTTTTGGGATGTGTGTTGATGTTTAATAGCGTTGATGCACAAAAAATGAAAGTAACTACAGTTGCATTTTACAACCTTGAAAATCTCTTTGATACAGAGGATGATCCTGAAATTAATGATCAAGACTTCCTTCCTAAGGGTAAATTTACTTGGGGAGAGATGAAGTATAACAATAAGTTGAAAAACATGGCTAAAGTGATCTCGCAAATAGGAGATACGCCAGATGGTTCTTTGAAGTTTAATGGCCCAACTTTTTTAGGTGTTTCAGAGATCGAAAATAGAAAGGTATTAGAAGATCTTGTGGCTCAACCTGATCTTGCAAAAAGTAACTATGGAATTGTGCACAAAAACTCTCCAGATCATAGAGGAATTGATGTGGCGTTCCTTTATAAGAAAAACTTTTTCAAAGTAACTTCTTATAAGACATTCAAGTATGTTGATCCAAACAGACCAGAAAAAGCGAGTCGTGATCAATTGTTAGTTACTGGAATTTTTGAAGGAGAAACGCTACATTTTATTATTAACCACTGGCCATCAAGAGGAGCTCCTTCTCCTGCACGTGTAGCTGCAGCAAAGATCTGTCGTGGTATTGTAGATTCTTTATTGACAGACGATAAAGATGCTAAAATTTATGTGATGGGAGATTTTAATGATTCACCAGTAGATGCAAGCTTGAGATTCTTAGTACATAAGTCCGAAACTAGAAAGCAAAAGGACAAATCTATTCCTAGAATGTACAATCCGCTTGAACAAACTCATAAACAAGGAAAAGGGACGATTGCGTACCAAGGAGTCTGGTCAGTATTTGATATGATTATTATTAGCCCGGGTGCTCAGAAAGCAGCTGGATATCAATACAAGAATATTAAAATCTTTGATCGACCTTGGATTTACAATACAGAGGGACAAAACGTGGGTTATCCGAAACGTACTCATGAATTTGGTACTTATTCAAACGGATATAGTGATCACTTGCCTGTGGTTATGTATTTGACGAAAACAGTAGAATAACGATATAGACATAGAATGCAAAAAAGGTCGTAGAAATTAATCTACGACCTTTTTTCGTTTT
>JAHDFW010000195.1:0-6687 GCA_020627945.1 Cytophagales bacterium | reverse complement strand
TTAGTAAAGACTAGCACGGACAAACATACCCGTAGATCTTAGCTATTTTCTTACAAGACATTTTCTTTACCGTAACTTTCATAGTAATAGGAGTTAATGGACGATTACCCTTACGAGCATCGTTTGGCTTTGCTGAAAGAGCATCTAAAACATCCATACCAGAAATTAATTCACCAAATACAGTGTATCCCATATCTAAATGTGGAGTTCCTCCGATGGTTGAGTAATCCTTAATCTTAGCTTCAGTCATTGGTGCTGCTCCACGAGCATTACTCATTTGTTTTAATTGTGACTCAGTGAATTTCTTCCCTTGAACAATATAGAATTGACATCCACTAGATGCTTTTTTAGGATTATTGTCGCGTGCTGCTGCCAACGCTCCTTTTTTATGATATAGGTTAGGGTTAAATTCGGCATCTACTCTATATCCTGGACCTCCCTGACCATCGTTGTTTGGATTGTCATCTTTAGAGTTAGGATCACCTCCCTGAATCATAAAATCTTTAATGATGCGGTGAAAAGTTGTACCGTCGTAGAATCCATCATTTGCTAGTTTAAGAAAGTTCTCACGGTGCTTAGGAGTCTCTTTATAAAGAATCAATGCCATGTCACCATGTTCGGTAGAAATGGTAACCACATAGTCCTTCTTACATTTTTTAGTCTTCTTTTTAGTTTCCTCTTGTGCTTGCATTGTGATACCTCCAATAAGCATCAACATCAATATAGCTACAATACTTTTTTTCATCTTATTTTCTATTATTTCTTAAATTCTTATTCAATAATTATACCGTTTGTCAAAGGTTAATTTCCTAACTCTTTACGAATGTCCTCTAGCATTTTGTTGGCACCCTGCTCAATCAATCTATTGGCTAATTGATTACCAATCGTTTCATAATCATTTAAATTACCCGAGATGCTTTCTTTTAAAATCTTTTGGCCGTCTAAACTTACAACTCCTCCTGTGAGGTACAACTTTCCTCCGGATAGGGTAGCGTTACCAAAAACAGGAACGCTACATCCACCATCTAATTGTCTTAGAAAGGCTCTTTCACATGAGATACAATAATTAGTCTCTGCGTGGTTTAAAGCATTGCTAATAGCATAACGTTTTGGTTCGCTTAGGTATGCAGTACTTTGAATAGCAACACTTCCTTGACCAACAGCAGGAATAAATTGATTCACATCCAATTCTTGAACAATTTTGTCATCATATTCCATTCGGTGTACTCCAGCATAAGCCAACAATAGAGCATCGGCATCACCATTTTCGAGTTTTGTCATTCTGGTCTGAAGATTGCCTCTCATTTCCACTAATTTAACATTTGGGAAGTGATGCCTAAGTTGAGCTCTTCTTCTTGTACTACTAGTACCAATAACTAAGTTCTTTTGATCAAGACGAACATTAGGGTTATTCGAAACTAGCACGTCATTTACTTTTTCACGTTCCGTAAAGGCAATGATTTCAAAATCGTCTTCCAATGAAGATTGCATGTCTTTGGCGCTATGAACAGCAATGTCAATTTTTTCCTGTCTAAGTTGAATCTCTAATTCTTCAGTAAATACTCCCTTACTGCCAATTTTGGCTAGAGATCGATCAAGAATTTTATCACCTTTTGTTTCAATGATAACCAATTCAGTTTTCCAACCTTCTTGATTCAATTTTGAGGCTACATATTCTGCTTGCCATAAGGCGAGTTTGCTTCCTCTTGTACCTATTTTTATAATTTCTTCCAATTTGAGAAATTCTTTTTAAGCGATTAATGGTTAAAAATAAAAAAGCAACGCCAAATAGGAATTGCTTTTAAGATCAGTTGATATAAAGATTAATTTTCTTCCTGAAATTCGATAACGTATAAGTCTTCATTATCTTTTTTCATTAGATATTTTTCGCGAGCAAATTTTTCAAGAAGCTCTTTATCATCCTCCAATTCTGTTCTATTAGTTTCAACTACCTGAATTTTATCAGCGAAATAAGCCTTTTGACTTTCCACTTGATTGAGTTCCTTACGCAATTGAAAATGAGTAATGAGATCATTTCGATCAAATATCAGGATCCAACCTAGAAATAAAATACCTGAAAGAACATAGAAGTTCTTCAAGATTGGTGGGATTGGTAATTGCTCTAAAAACTTTCTCATTACTCTAAAATTAGTTTAAAATATCAAATTTTACTCTGAATCGAACTACTTTTTATCTTCCCACACCAAGTCCATTTCTTCGATAAGGTGTGAAGCACCTGCATACTTGTCAATGATAAACAAAGTATATCGAATGTCAACAGAGATTGTACGTTGCAACTGAGGTTCAAAAGCAATATCACCACTCATTGCTTCCCAGTTTCCATCAAACGCAGTACCGATCAATTCTCCATTTCCATTAATTACTCCACTACCAGAATTTCCTCCAGTAATATCATTGTTAGAAATAAAGCAAGTATGAAGTGAACCATCTTTATCTGCATACTTACCATAATCTTTCTTGTTATAAAGCTCAATAAGTCTTTCAGGAAGTTCGAAATCAGGATTACTTGGGTCGAATTTTTCAACAACTCCAGCAAGGGTTGTAAAGTGATCATATCGAACTGCATCTTGTGGCTTGTAGTTCAATACATTACCATAAGTAACACGCATTGTAGAGTTAGCATCTGGATAATAAGACTTGTCCGGATTCATTTTTCTTAACCCTTCTACATACAAACGATCTGCTTTTTCCTTAAGTAAGTTAGCTTTTTGAACCTTACCTGGAATTACCGCACGATAGAAACCAAGGAACATCTCCGAAAGTTGAACTCCTTTGTCCTTATTCATTGCTTTCAAAGAAGGATTATCAAGGAATGCATTTTCTTTTGCTTCGCTTGTCATGAATGAGTTTTCAAACACTTCAAGACCTAAGCCCATGTATCCATTTTTGTATTTGTCCATTAGTTCATTGAACTCCTGAGGCTTATCACTATCTGGAAGATCTTTGTCGTACATTTGAAGCATCGCAACCAATACCTGTTGATCGATTACCGGGCTATAATCTTTGTGATATCCTTTAGCAGCACCTCTTAATCCAGCAACAAGTCCATCTCTTTGTCCTTCCAATCCTTTGATTTTGTCTGGTAGGCCAGCAATTTCAGTAGCTTGATCCGCTTTGCTAAGTGTTTTAAAGGAGTCTTCCTTCTTGAACTTTCCAGATTTATAAAATTCCAATTGTTCCAGAATACCCTTAAGTCTAAGGTACGAGAATCCATGTCTGATGATCTCAGTTCCAAAGATAGCTTCGAATAAATAAGTTTGTGCCAATGTACCTTTCTCAAACTGGGCGTAAGCTTCTTCATATGTTTTCATTACTTCTCCATAACGCTCTGTACGTTTCGGATCAGCTTTAACCCAATACATGAAAGCATCTTCTTGAGCTTTCTTCTTGCCATAAACATTAAGTCTCTTTAACCCTTTAGTTTGTCCAATGAAATATTTCCAGTAGTTACTAACTCCAGCATGTTTACTAGCATACTGAATTCTCACCTTATCACTTTTTGCTTGCTCAGCTTCATAGATATCAAGTTTCTTTCTACGGATTTTAACACGAGCAGGCTGATCTTTTTCAGTAGCCAATTTAACGCCATAAGAAGTTAGGTAACGATCCGTAGACCCTGGGTAACCAAAAATCATTGCGTAATCACCTTGTTGAACACCTTTCATAGAAATAGGAAGGTGGTGCTTTGGTTGGTAAGGAACATTGTCTTTAGAGTACTCAGCAGGATTATTGTCTTTGTCTGCATAAACTCTAAACATTGTAAAATCACCTGTGTGACGAGGCCACATCCAGTTATCTGTATCTCCACCGTATTTTCCGATAGAAGAAGGAGGGGCACCAACTAGTCTTACATCATCGTAAGTGTTGTACACTAACATGTAAAACTCGTTACCTTTGAAAAAACCTTTAATTTCATAGTCAAGACTTTCGTCCTTCTCATTCATTTCAGCGATGATTTCCTTTTTCAACTCCGAAACTTTTTTCGCACGATCCATTTCAGACATATCATCAGTTAAATCGCCGTTGATTCTTTTAGATACATCTTCCATTCTTACAAGATAAGAAACAGAAAATTCTGCTGGTAACTCTTCTTCTCTGGTCATTGCCCAGAATCCGTCTTTAAGATAATCGTGCTCAACAGAACTATTAGCCTGAATTACACTATAACCACAATGGTGGTTTGTAAGAAATAATCCCTCTTTAGAAATCATTTCTCCAGAACAAAACCCTCCTCCAAGACGTACGATAGCATCTTTTAAGCTAGAGTTGTTTACATGATAAATTTCTTCTGGTGTCAATTTAAGACCTTTACCTTGCATGTCCGCATAGTTCAATTTTTGTAAGAACATAGGTAGCCACATCCCTTCGTCAGCCAAGGAGATTTTAGGTGCAATTACACAAAGAAGAATTAAAAAAGTGTATAACCGTTTCATTTACTTTTGGTGTTTTATTTTTGTGTTTAGTTGTAGGTGGTAAATTTAGCAATTATCTTCATATTTGCTTAGAAAAAGGTAAATAAAGGACATTCAAGTGAAGTATATATTATTGTTGTTAATTCGATTTTATCAAGGTGCGATTTCACCTATGTTTCCGCCTTCATGCAGGTATACACCCACTTGTTCTGAATATTCCAAGCAAGCACTGCAAAAACATGGTCTTTGGAAGGGAGGAAAATTAGCGGCAAAAAGAATTATTAGTTGTGGTCCTTGGGGAGGTTATGGTCATGACCCAGTACCTGAGGAGGTGGATTAATCAAAAACGTATTTCTTATTTTCAACTTCTACGTTTGGTGGACGCTTATTCGTTTCGAACAGGTCATATCCAGTTTTTAGATTTAGCCAAAATTGGTAGTGTGGAGAAGATTTGTGCTTTGCCATGTTGGTATGATTCAACGGGAATGGGAAAATATGAATTCGGAAGTATGGTTGTCCTCCATCGTAAGCAGAATTAATAATCGTCCAAATTTCTTCAATCACTGGATCGGTCATTGCAAAGCAACCAATTGAAACACAGCTGCCATGTACCATAATATAATTTCCGGTTCGATCATAAGCCTTGTCATACTTGTTTGGGTAGCCAATATTGAAGGAAAGATGAAAGTTACTCCAAGGATTGAGTTGCCACGGTTTAACGTAGTAAAATCCTTCTGGGCTTTGTTGGTCACCAAGTTGAGTTTTTGGTCCTAATTCTCCCGAATAATAACAGATTTCATAGGTTTTGAAAAGCTCGAATTTTCCTTTGTTTTCAACCCAGAGTTCTAATTCATTTTGCTCTTTGAAGATTCTCATAAAAATTTGTGATCCCCATTTATATCCTTTTTGATTGAATTCTTTTTTTAATTTCAGAATTTGATTGTTGACCGCTTTTTTCGACCTGCTGCTGGATGGGGTTTGTGCTTGCCCATAAGCAATAAACAATACCAACATTAATAATGGTAAGGCGTATTTTAATAATTTCATGAACATTTTACATTAACTGAGATATGGATTCTTAATTGTTTGATTTGTATATTTTTTTTTGCTTCTTGCATGCCCTTTTTTCATTTTATGCTATGTCGGAAAAAATTGAAATAAGCTACCAAGTTTATGAAAGTGTTGACGCTCTTCCATTAGAGGACAAAGAACTTCTATTAGAAGCGGAGAAAATATCTGAAACTGCTTATGCGCCATATTCGAACTTTTTAGTAGGTGCTGCTATAAGAACGGAGAATGGACAAATCGTTACAGGAAATAATCAAGAAAATGCAGCTTACCCTTCGGGTTTATGTGCTGAACGTACGGCAATCTATTATTTAGGATCACAATTCCCAAATGAAAATATTAAGACTATTGCAGTTGCTGCTCGAAGAAGAGGTCAGGAATTTTTGGCCGTAGCGCCATGTGGATCTTGCAGACAGGCTATGGTAGAATATGAAGCTAAGCAAGAGAAACCTATTCGATTTATAATGCGTGGGGAGAACGATACTGTTCTGGTTCTACCAGCCATTAAATCATTGCTGCCTTTTAGTTTTACAGATTTTTAGGACAATATTTATTCTGCAATATGAGCGGGGAGCAAAATTTTACTTTTGAGGTTAGTAAATCTGCTCACTACAGTCAATTGGGTTCTTTAAGTGAAGAAACCACAAACGTCTGGATTGTTTTGCATGGGTATGGTCAGTTATCTAAATACTTCATTCGCAAGTTCCGAACTCTTGTTGATGAACAAACTGTTGTGGTAGCTCCGGAAGGATTATCCAAATTTTATCTTCAAGGAGTATCTGGGCGTGTAGGAGCAAGTTGGATGACCAAAGAGGAGAGATTGGTCGATATA
Source organism: Cytophagales bacterium (assembly GCA_020627945.1). Classification (GTDB taxonomy): domain Bacteria; phylum Bacteroidota; class Bacteroidia; order Cytophagales; family JAHDFW01; genus JAHDFW01. Next base: position 354 of record JAHDFW010000195.1, on the reverse strand, counting down.
GAAGACTATCTTCAATATTTAGATCAGTTTTACGATCATATTTTGTCAAAGCATGTCAAACCAATAAAGGATCTTCAAATAAATTTAGTAGGTTTTTCGCAAGGAGGTGCAACGGCTTCCCGTTGGTTATCACATACAGATCGAAGAGTGGATAATTTGATTTTGTGGAGTAGTGTTTTCCCACCAGATCTTTCTTCAGATGGTTTAAATGAGTTATTCCTAGAATATTCATGCTATTTGGTATACGGGAATGAAGATCCCTATTTGAACGAGGATCGAAAAAATAGATTAATTGAGGTTAATGAATCTAATTCGAATGTTAGTTCAATATTATTTGAGGGCGGGCATGATATC
>JAHDFW010000194.1 GCA_020627945.1 Cytophagales bacterium | reverse complement strand
AGTTCTTAGTTCTTAGTTTTTAGTTCTTAGTTTTTAGTTTCTGGTTCTTGGTTGGTAGTTTTTGGATTTGGTTGCAAACTGATAGAGTCAATCAGCAAAACTAAAAACCGCAAACTCACTAAACTCATAACTCATAACTCATAATTCATAATTCACAACTCAAAACTTCCACTTAATATTACAACCACAACTAGGAAGTTGATCCTGCTCTATTGATTCACCCGCCACTATTTGGTCTAAAGCTTTACGCATTTCATCACCAGTTACCGGAACGCCATTACCTGGAGTTGAGCCATCTATTCTTCCTCTATACACGCAATTTAAATCACCGTCGAAAACAGCAAAATCAGGAGTACAAGCGGCGTCATACGCTTTCGCAACCTCTTGAGTTTCATCATACAAGTAAGGAAAAGGAAAATTCAGTGCTAAAGCTAATTCCTTCATCTTATCTGGAGCATCTGCAGGATAATTAACAACATCATTTGAACTTATTGCAATGAACTTAATTCCTTGCTCGAGATAGTCATTAGCCATTTTAATCAGTTCTTCCCGCATATGAATTACATAAGGGCAATGGTTACAGATAAAAGCTACTACCGTACCTTTTTCACCCTTCATTTCATTTAGACTTTTAGAAGTACCAGAAACTACATCTGGTAAATTAAAGTCAGGAGCTGTAAAGCCTAAGCCAAGTTCGGTTGTAAAAGTAAGTGCCATATCGGTAATGAATTAATGAACCCTAAAATTAATAGAATTAAGGCAACAATCTAAATCAAATTTTATTCTAACTTCACACATTAGTTTAACTCCTCTAAAAGTTTATATTTGTAAAATGAACAAGAAGGTACTTTTAATGATTTTGGATGGTTGGGGAATAGGCACCAACCCACAGGTTTCAGCTATTGAAAAAGCGAATACACCATTTATGGATTCTATGTTGGAGAAGTATTCCAACTCAAGACTTGAGGCTTCTGGAGAAGCGGTAGGTCTGCCCGATGGGCAAATGGGGAACTCCGAAGTTGGACATATGAATATTGGTGCAGGACGAGTGGTATATCAAAACCTTGTTAGAATCAATAAGGCATTTAGAGAAAGAGAAGTTGAAAATATTCAAGTCCTTGTTGATGCTTTTTATTACGCAAAACAAGAAGGGGTTAACGTGCACCTTATGGGGTTAGTTTCCAATGGTGGAGTGCATTCTCACATAGATCATCTAAAAGGCCTATGTTCAGTTGCTGCGAGAGAAGGCTTGGACAATGTATACATACATGCGTTTACGGATGGTAGGGATTGTGATCCAAAAAGTGGTAAGCAGTTTTTGAAAGAGCTAGATGATCACTGTAAGAATTCTTCTGGGACAATAGCGTCTGTTGTTGGTAGATATTATGCCATGGATCGAGATAACCGTTGGGAACGAGTTAAATTAGCTTACGACCTTATGGTAAAAGGAGAGGGGACTAAGTCCTCCAATGTAGAAGAGGCGATTCAGGCTTCTTATGACGCCGATGTTACAGATGAATTCATCCAACCAATCTGGATGAAAGGTGGTGAGCCAATTCGTGAACGGGATGTCGTAATTTGCTTTAACTTCAGAACAGACCGTGGAAGACAAATTACAAAGGCTTTAACACAACAAGATTTTCCAGATCAGGAGATGCATAAGTTACCGCTTAGGTATCTAACTATGACAAATTATGATGAAACCTTCAAAGGAGTGGGAATCTTATTTGAAGATGAAAATCTTAAAAACACGATAGGAGAGGTCTTAGAAAGTAATGGGAAGTCACAAATAAGAATTGCTGAGACTGAAAAATATCCTCATGTAACGTTCTTTTTCTCAGGAGGAAAAGAGGATGAATTTAACGGAGAAAGAAGGTTGTTATGCCCTTCTCCTAAGGTTGCAACTTATGACCTTCAACCAGAAATGAGTGCTGCCGATATTCGCGATAAAATTGTTCCTGAACTAAATTCCAAATCAGCTGATTTTATTTGTTTAAATTTTGCAAACGCCGATATGGTTGGACATACTGGTGACTTTAATGCGGCTGTAAAAGCTTGTGAAGCAGTAGATCAATGTGCACAAACGGTAACGGAGGCTGCATTGAACAATGATTATACTACCATAATAATTGCAGATCATGGAAATTCAGATATTATGGTAAATGGTGACGGATCTCCGCACACGGCGCATACTACTAATCTAGTACCTTGCATTTTGGTAGATTCGAATTTTCAACCGAATATGAAAGATGGTAAATTGGGAGATCTTGCCCCTACCATCCTTAAACTAATTGGAGTTGATGTTCCAGCAGATATGACGGGTGATTACCTATTTTAATGAAGAGGAAAATTAACATATACGTTCCATTTATAAGTCTTCTTACATTCGTTTTATGGAGTTGTAGTAGCTCAATGCAACCTAAGTCGAAGAATGTGGGAGAACGAGTTTTCTCTGTTAAAGATGTTGTGCTTGAGCAACGTATGGTATTGGAGAAACTTAATCCAAAGGTCAATCGGAAGGTTAGTTATAATGGTAAACAGGATGAAAAAGTGATCTCAGATGTAGATTGGAAGAAGGAATTAGAAATTATTTCCCAATTTGATCTAAACAATATTAAGTGGGCAGGTCAGTTTACATGCGATACAACCTATGAGGACAGTCTTATGATTCAAAACTTTGTTGGTTCAAACCAATCTGAACTTACCCATTACAGAGTTGTTCATGACGCACTAGACAGAATTAAGTTGTTGGAGATAAAAACTAAGACTTCGGGACAAGTAACTTCGGGAAACTTAGATATTATTATGCAGTTTGGCTTGTATGAAAATACATTCCCTTTGTTAACCAGTTTTACTTACGAAAGTAATACAAACGTGAGTCATTGGCAGACGGATAGCCTCATAATTAATTCAAAAATAGAACAAATTTGATAGAGGTTAAAATGTATCATTTTACTCGATTTTAATGGATTCGAAGTATTTTTGCATACATTTGTCTTATTAGAACGTGTTATTAAAAGCAAGTAGGTTGGTAGAGTTACATTTATTACCAGAATTTAAAGATGATCGTGGGGTACTTACACCTATGGATTTTCATGAGTTCCCTTTTGAGCCTAAAAGGATCTTTTATGTATACGACGTACCAAAAGATACCGTAAGAGCAGAACACACGCACAAAACGGCTTCGGTTGCTTTAGTTTGTATGAATGGCTCATTTTTAGTGGAATGTGAGCAGCAAGGTAATATTATGCAGGTGCTTCTTTCTCATCCAAGAGAGTGTTTAGAAATCCCACCCGGAGTTTGGCATCGAATTGTATCAAAATCAGATAATTCGATTTTGATGGTTGTAGCTTCTGAGCCTTATAACAAGGAGGAGTACGAAACTAACTAACTAAGCTTTCGTGGATTTTAAGAACCTGAGGAATTAGCAGGTTATCGTCATCATTTTTGATTTCATAATCCGACTTTGCTACTTTTTCTTCCTGTGGCATTTGCTTGTTAATAATCCCTTCAACCTGTTTACGATCTCGGTGCTTATCACGGTTCAATGTTCTTGAAATTCGTACTTCTAATGGTGCCGTAACACAAATGATCTCGTCCATTTCCTTGTAAGAAGATGACTCAAACATGAGTGCAGCCTCTTTGATTACATAAGCGGTGTTTTGACTTTCTACCCAAACCTTAAAATCATTTCCAACTTCCGGATGAACGATTGAATTAATGGTTTTGGTATGTTCCACATTATTGAATACGAGCTGAGCCAGATAGGTTCGATTGAGTCCTTCCTCAGTGTACGACTCATCACCAAACGCCTCAATAATTCTACTTTTAATATTCGGGCTATAGTTCATGAGCCATTTAGCCCTGGTGTCAGCATCATAGACTGGAATATTTAAGACTTCAAAGACTTTGCACACTGTGCTTTTTCCAGATCCTATTCCACCCGTAATTCCAATCTTTTTCATAGTTTATTGTTCTACGTTAGAATAGATGGTTACAGTAGAATCGTATAACCGCTGAATTGAAGTGAATTCTGGTTTTTGGATGATTCGTAGTTGCACTTGAGAGGTGTCGCCCTCACGAAATTTATTAGGTATTCGGGCGTCAATAACAAAATCCTTTGGCTGGTAATTAACGGACTCTAAACCAAGAAAATCAATGTTAGTGGTCCAAGGATTGCTAACTACTGACGAATCTCTAAAACCTTCTGAAGACAAGGTAATAGGGACCTTTAACGTATAACTTTGTTGTTTACTAACCTCAAAACGTACATTTGAAGAACCAATCTCGGAAGTTACAAATCGATACTTGGCTAAGGGTAAGTCAACTTCCTCATCGTATTCACCATTGATATTAAAATCAGGCAAAACCAACGAGATACTATCTGGCACTGTGTCCATGATTGCTTTTGGTCCTTGAATAAGAATATGACTTGGTTCTATCTTAATTACTGAATTAACAATATGATTGGCTTTGATTTGAGAACGAAGTATTTCAGGAGATACATACAACTCGATATGTTTACTTACTATCGTGTCGAATTGAACCGTGATTACATCAGCTAATGCCTGTTCTAAAACGATTTTGTGACTTTGGTCATTGAATTTCTTTTCAAGTTGCCATTTTTTCAATTCCAAGGTGCCTGGTACATTTTCAATATCGAAGCTAAGCTCCTTATTGTAAATGGTAATACTCTCTCTGAATAAATCCCAACCTTGGCCAGTCACCTGCATTTCAATTTCCTTAGGAACCGTTGAAGTAGGTATGTACTTAGTTTCGTCGTAATTGAATTGAAGGGGGTAGGAGAAAGAGGTATTGTAATCCTTATTAAGAGCATTGAGAAGCCAGAAAGTTGTGGCACCGATTAAACAGAGCACCACAATTCTGAATTCTTTCGGATTGTTACCAAAGAACGATCTTAATATGGATTTGATTCTGTCGATAATTATTTGTCGCTAGGCGCTTCGGCTTGAGTTGTACTACTTACTGCTGCTTTTTGAACCTTAAGTTTAACACCACGATCTACTTCAACCATTACATGGTCATTTTCAATGCTGGTTATCTTACCGTAGATTCCACCTGTTGTTAATATCTCATCACCTTTCTTAAGGCTTTCACGAAACTCTTTAAGTTTCTTTTGTTTTTGTTGCTGTGGTCTAATCAAAAAGAAGTAGAATACCACAAACATTCCTACAAGCAGAATGATTTGCGTATTGCCAGCTAAAAAACCTTCGCCAGCAGCTTGTAATAAAATTGATAAAGTCATGCGTTCTTATTTATAGTTTCTATGTGTATAAAAAAAGAGGGTCAATCATATTAAGATATCAACCCTCTTTCAAATTTTAATTTAAATTTTACTCTTAGTGAGTGTGTGCGTCTAGAGGTGTTCCACCAGCATCGTCATTCTTAAGAACGTCTGCTACGATGAATACCTGTGTAGTATTTGGATCTGTGTTAGCAGTAACTGTAACAGACTTACGTTGGTTACCATTTTTACCAGCACTGTTGAATTCAACATAAATCTCACCTGTTTCACCTGGAGCAATTGGTTCTTGAGGCCAGTTAGGAACTGTACATCCACAAGATCCTTTTGCATTACTAATTACTAGTGGGTTATCACCAGTGTTCGTAAATTTAAAGGTGTGATTTACTTTGTCACCAGCTGTGATTTGACCAAAGTTATGCTCACCTTCTTCAAATTGAATGGCAGCTACAGGTCCAGTTACATCTACCTGAGCGTTAGGATTGTTAACCGTAGCAGGATTGTTTACTACTTTTGGACCAGAAAGTTTGTCTACTTTTTCTTCCAATGCATCCACACGACTTTCTAATTCGCTAGTGTCTTGACAAGAGTAAAGACCTAGTGCACATACAGCACTTATTGCAACAACTAATTTTTTCATAATTATATTATAGTATTACTTTTAAGGTTTCGTTATAAATAAATGAACGGCTAAAATACGTTTTCAGCGTCAAATTTTAAAGGTTTTCTATTATTTTTTTAGTGAATTCTTTAGTGGATGAATTCCCTCCAAGGTCTCTGGTGCAATGTTCTTTAACCGAAAGTGTCTTTAACATCGCATCTTCTATTTTGTCTGCAATAGTTTGTTCGTTCAAATGTCTTAACATCATAATCGCTGAACCAAGTAATGCCGTAGGGTTAGCTAAGCCTTGACCTGCAATATCAGGAGCAGAACCATGCACCGCTTCAAAAATAGCAATGTCATTACCAATATTTGCTCCAGAAACAACTCCAAGACCACCAATCAGTCCTGCACACAAGTCAGAAAGGATATCTCCAAATAGGTTGGTAGTTACAATAATATCAAATTGCTCAGGTCTTGAAACAAGTTGCATACACATATTATCCACAATAACATCGTTCATCTCAATTCCCGGGTATTGTGGAGCAATTTTTTGTCCTGCCTCCAGAAATACACGCCCAGCATTTTTCAAAATGTTAGCCTTGTGTACCAATGTTATTTTCTTATGTCCATGGGACTTTGCGTATTCAAAAGCTGCACGTACGATTCTTTCGCAACCTTCCACGGTAACACGAGCAATACTATCTGCAATTCCGTTTTTAGAATCGAATATTTCAAGACCTGCATAAAGCCCTTCAGTATTTTCGCGAAACGTCACAAGGTTTACGTTGTCAAATCTTGTTTTAACTCCAGGAAGCGTTTTACAAGGTCTGATATTACTGTATAAATCAAACTTTTGTCTTAGTTGAACATTTACACTTTTAAATCCTTTTCCAACAGGAGTAGTAATAGGCCCTTTCAACGCAATTTTATTCTGGTTGATAGAATCTATCAGGCTTTGAGGAATAAGTTCTCCAGACTGATCAAAGGTAATCTGACCAGCATTTTCTTCTTCCCATTCAATGGGAGCATTAGCAGCAGCAAAAATATCCTTAATGGACTCAACTATTTCTGGACCAATACCGTCGCCTGGAATAAGTGTAACTTTCATACTAAAAGGTATTTAGAGTTTGTTTGATTTATTTATTGGCATGGATTTCATTGATAAGGCCTTCCACATCATTAAGAAGTTGTTCAGCTTTATCAGATGCCTCCATAATTACCTTTTTTCCTTCATCTTTTGCTTCAGAACTAAGTTCTGATTTACCTTCTACTAGGTCCTTACTAAGCTCCTGAAGTTTCTCTCTGTATTTATCCAGACGATAGCTTAATTTGTCTCTAGTATTTTTCCCTTTATCAGGAGCGAAAAGAATTCCAAGGGCTGCACCTGTGGCTGCACCTACAAGGAATGAAATGATACTGTTACTTTGCTTGCTCATAATAATATATGTTAATAGCCTTTAATTTTTCTAATGTCAGCCGAGTTGTTTAACCTTGAATTAACCCTCTTCCTGACTTTTTAATAGTTCCTGATTCTATCAACATTCCAGATATTTTGTCCAGCATACCATTAATAAACTGCTTACTTTTTGGTGTACTGTATGACTTAGAAATGTCGATATACTCATTTATTGAAACTTTAACTGGTATATTAGGAAACTCAATCATTTCTGCAATCCCCATAATAATGATGATCTGGTCCATTATGGCTAAACGATCACTTTCCCAGTTTTTCGCATTTTGAGAGATAAGAAGCATTACCTCGGCTTCATGCTCTACACAACTCTCATATAACGAAATGATGTATTGTTTGTCTTCCGTCCAATTTGCTGAAAGGTCAATAAGCAGATTCTGGTTGTCTTCACTAATATCTCGAACCGTCTTTTTAACCATGCCTTTCAAGATGTTTTTATTCTCTATCCAGTACATATCCTTTTCTTCAAGATGTGAGAAAAGGATTCCTTCCTGAAAAACTAATTTTCGAAGAATGTGAAGTAGAATCTCTTTATCCTGATCTAATGTTGGGCTAGACAAGTCTTGATAAATCAAAAATTCTTCGTCTTCTAGAACTAAGGTTTTAAAGAACTTACGAAGTAATACCACATCTTCTTGCCACG
>JAHDFW010000193.1 GCA_020627945.1 Cytophagales bacterium | reverse complement strand
TTTAGCGATCAATAATTAGATTAATAGATGTTTCTTAAACCAACTCGTGATTGATATTGATTTTTGAGAAGAACACATCTTCTAGGTTTGGTGCTACAGGCTCAAACCCTTCTCCTGGACTTGATTCTGCCCAAACGTGAATAAGAGGTTGACCCCCTACCATTTTGTTAGATATAATGTTGAAGTTGTTTTGGTAATTTTGCAAGTCATTTCGACTGATCATTTTTTGGTATACTTTGCCTTCTAGTTCGCTCATTGCATTTTGCGGAGTTCCTTTGTAAACCAGTTGTCCCATATTCATAATGGCCATATTGGTGCAAAGTTCTCGTACATCTTCAACTATGTGAGTCGAAAGTATTACGATTACTTCCTGTCCAACATCTGCTAATAAGTTGTAAAAACGGTTACGTTCACTTGGATCAAGTCCTGCGGTTGGCTCATCTACAATGATCAACTTTGGTTTTCCGATCAACGCTTGTGCAATTCCGACACGCTGTTTCATACCACCTGAAAATCCTTTTACGCGCTTATTACGTTTGTCGAAAAGGTTTACTTTGTCAAGCAGATAGTGAACTAATTCTTTTCTTTCTTTACTATTGGTAATTCCTTTCAACACACACATGTGATCCAAAAGTTGCTCTGCCGTAATACGAGGGTAAACCCCAAATTCTTGTGGTAAGTAACCTAACACCTTACGTAATTCTTCAGGCTGCTCAAATATATTAATGTCGTCTAGAGTTGCTGTACCAGCATCTGCTTCTTGAAGGGTAGCAAGTGTTCTCATCAAAGATGATTTACCAGCTCCATTTGGTCCAAGAAGGCCAAACATGCCGTTCGAGATTTCAAGAGATACATTATCCAGTGCTTTTACTCCATTTGGATAAGTTTTTTGAAGACCGTTGATTGATAAAGTGTGTGACATGATCAGTTTTTAAAATTAAAAAGTATACCTCGTAGTTTGCTTACACAAACTAATAATAATGCAAATTGCTTTAAATATAGTACAAAATAAGTGATCGTTAAACAAAATAGACGGACTTTTGGACTAATGAATAACACTATTAGATTAATACATCAATTGTTCCGCTAAACAAGGGGTCTGTTTATTGGACACTGGATCAAACCCAACCATTTTGTAAAAATTTGCGTATTTTTATTTAAATTTGAATAATAAACTACGCATAATATGAAGAAGTTATTTACTCTACTGGTTATATCTAGTCTTTCATTTGGGACTCTTTTGGCTCAGAACAACTTTTCAATTTTATTAGATGGGACGGACGATCATGTTGCCTGCGACACAAATGCTGGAATTGGAACGGGCCAAATGTCTTTGTCTGCATGGGTAAAAATGGATACCCTTCCGAGTGGTTGGCAAAATGCCCAATTTATAATTTCAAGAGGATGGGATCAACAAGATGGACATTATCACCTGAGTGTTACCAACTCGAAAGTAGGTTTCTTTATAGACGATGTATTCTCTTCATTTAAAATGTCTTCGGATATGCTTTTAACCACTGATCGCTGGTATCACATTGCTGGTACTTACGATGGTACTGACATGAAGATTTACATTGATGGAGCTTTAGATAAAACTGTGAATGTTGGTGGCGGATGGGCTGATTTAAATAATGGTGAAGTACTTTATTTAGGTAAACATGACAATGGTTCTTATCCATATCAATTCGACGGGAACTTTGACGAAGTAGCAATTTGGGATTCGTCTCTAACTTCTACAGAAATTGCAGACATTTATAATTGCGGAATTCACGGTGACGAAAGAGGGCTTAAACATTATTTTAATTTTGAAACAGGGTCCTTTTTCGCAGTATTCGATCGAAAAGGATCGAACCATGGAGTTTTGTTAAATGGTGGAATTTGGTCTCCAGATGTACCGATGTACCGTGCAAGTGATTCAACGTTCAATGACACCTCATGTACATTTTACTCATCTCCTTCAGGAAAGATTTGGGATACATCTGGGGTTTATATGGATACCATTCCAAACCATTTGGGGTGTGATAGTGTAATGACCATTACTCTTTCTATTGTTGAACCAACGTACGATACCATTTATGACACCGCATGTGAATTTGTAGTTTCTCCATCAGGATTATTTAACTGGGATTCTACAGGTACTTATTATGATACTATTCCTAACATGTCTGGATGTGACAGTATTATTACGGCGAATATTGTGATTGATCGATCTTATGATACCATTTCTACTACTGCATGTGATTCGTTAATTTCTCCATCTGGTAATTACACTTGGACTGCAAGTAATACATATATGGATACCTTAACCCGAGATAATGGGTGCGATAGTGTTCTCACCGTTAACGTAATAATAAACACGGATATTTATGCTTCGGTATTCCCGACGATTTGCCCTGGTGAAAGCTTTACAGGTCCAGATGGAATGCAATATGATTCTGCGGCAGTTTATAACATTGTAATAACAACCGGGACAGGGTGTGATACATTCTACACCGTAGACTTATCTATTGATAGTGTTGTAAAACCAACATTAATCGATGATGGAGATAATTTGAATTCTTCACCAGCAGTTTCATATCAATGGTATTTCAACGATGAGTTAATAGACGGTGCAACGATGTCTTCTTACAACTATACTGAAAACGGATTTTACACCGTAGAAGTGGTTGACTCTAATGGGTGTTCCATGTTCTCGGATGAATATGAAGTAATGGGAATTGGATTTGCTGAGTTGTCAGCAGAGCGTTTGAAAATTTACCCTAACCCAAGTGCAGGTAATTTCATGGTTGATATGAAATTTGCGGCTGCAAGACTTGTAAATGTTGGAGTAATAGATATTTATGGTAAACAAGTTTACAGAACCTCATTGTATGTCAACCAATCCATTTTACCAGTTGATATTTCTAACCATCCAAAAGGACTTTACTTCCTTGAAGTGGAAGTTGGTGAACACAAGGTTGTGAAGAAGATTATATTTGAGTAACCCACGTTCTAATTGACGAATTTAGTAAGACAATATTTTCAATGGATAATTCTCATTGGAGGTATTGTCTTATTTTTTGTGGTCCGTTATGGTTTAGGCTATGATGGATTATATGGACAAGACAGTTACGAGTATATTCGTTATGCGGCAGAAATCAAGAGCTTATTCTTAACAGGAAAGCACCCTGGAAACTTTTACTGGCCTGAAGGTTATCCTTTACTTGTTGCTCTTTTTGGAACAGTCATTTCCGTAAATTTTGCAGGTCAACTTATTTCCGTTGCTGCTTTTGTGTTTACACTGTGGTTTACATACAAAATTATCCAACAGGTGTATGGAGAGGATGATTATGCACATTGGTATGTATTGGTAAGTTTACTGCTAGCACCCTATGTATTTAGGTTGTTTGTAAGTAGTATGTCAGACCCGTTGGCGATATGTTGTTTGATGGGAAGCATCTATTTTGCGTTACGCTATCAAAAAAATCACGGATTCTTGGTTCTGTTCATGTGTGTCTTGATGGGTTCCTATGCCATTTTCACTAGATATGCCTGTGTTATTCCGGTTAGTATCCTATTTCTATACTTGATATATGGATGGTCAAAAAACATTCTATGGTCACACCTTTTAGTTCTTTTCATTCCCGCTTTGATCTTTGGGATCCACCTTTATTTTGATAGCGGTGTGGACCTAGAAACATTAGATAAATCAGTTGATGATTGGAGTATTAATAACTTCTTTAAATCTAGTCACCAAAGCAATGCTGGAAGCAGAACGTATTTAGTACCTAATATTGTTTTCACTCTGTTTTATCCATTTCATTTTGGCTTTTTTACTGTAGGTGTACTTTTAATAATCCCTTCAATCAAACGAAAAACTAGTCCTTTAATTCTATGGATTATTTGGCTGAGCTACAGTATATTTCTTGCAGGTTTTTCGCTACAAAATAAAAGGTTGGTTACTCTTACGTTTCCAATTTTTTTGATTCTTCTTTATGGAGGTATTTCACCTTTAGTCCAATTTATAGGATCTAAGAAAGCGATGTATATAATGGTGGGATTAATGTCAATTCAAATTATATTAGTTGGAAGAGCATTCGCACCTATATATAACTACAATCAATTGGAAAAACGCATTAGCCAAAAGATGAAAGCTCACGAAGGGAATATCTTATACGTGTTTGGAATAGATCAAGCATTAAAAGGAAGAGGGCTTGATTTTGAATATAGGAATCTGTGGGAAAAGGAATATGAGCGGTTTGATAAAGGTTCATACGTGTTTTTTAATGAGTCGAAGTTTGAGAAAAAATGGGAAGGAAAAACCCCTATGATTAATTGGAGTAACTTGCAAAACAACTATAGTTTGGATACCATACAAAGTTTCGAACAAGGTTGGGTATTATATAAGATTGAGTAATTCAAAACACATATTGTTCTTAATTCCGGGTTTTCCGAAAGATGAGTTTGATTCCGAATGCAATTCTGCAATACAGGAGTTTGTGCTTGAACTTAAAAATCGTCCTGAGGTAACCATCACGTTTATTGCATTTCAGTACCCTTATGATAGTAAAACCTATGTGTGGAACGGGATTACTGTACATGCCATTGGAGGAAGAATAAAAAAAGGTTTTTCTCGATTATTGATTTGGAGAAAAGTTTATCAAAAAGCCAAACTAATACACCGAAGTCAACCCATTGATCAAGTGCATAGTTTTTGGCTTACCGAATGTGCTTTAGTAGGCAACTATCTCGCAAAGAAATTTAAGGTCAAACATTCTTGTACGCTGATGGGACAGGATGCTAGAAAGTCGAATAAATACATTCAACTTTTTAGGAAGTTTCCTACGTTGATTACACTCTCTAGGTTCCATACTTCCCAGCTAAAACAAAACTTTAGTATTGATGCAGAACACCAAATACCGTGGGGAGTAAAATCAACTAATTTGACACCACCCATAAAAAATGACGCACGAGATATAGATGTCTTAGGTGTTGGAAATTTAGTTGAGCTTAAGGCTTTTAATAAATTTATTGAGACTATTAAACAAGTCAAAACCTCTAGACCAGATATAAAAGCAAAAATTATTGGAAGAGGGGTTGAGGAGAACAATTTGCGAAATTTTATTACCGAAAATGGTTTAAAAGATAACATCGAATTATTTGGTTCTATACCTCGAGATGCAGTTTTTGAAGAAATGAAGCAGTCTAAAGTTTTACTTCATTTTTCGGAATATGAATCATTTGGAATGGTACTTCTGGAAGCTCAAAGCTTTGGTGTTACAGTAGTTTCAACTCCTGTAGGAATTGCCAAAGAACTTCCAGCAATTACAATTGAGAACCCGGAAGACGCTGCTAAACGAATATTAGAGATTCTTCAAAGTGAACCGAGCGACGCTGAACTTTTGGTAAAACCTGAATTTCAAATTGCTAATGTGGCGGATCAATATTTGAACCTTGTTTTTATGTAAGATTAGGAATTGGCTTAAAAAAAGTAAAGATTTACGTAATGCGCTGGCTTCTGAAAAAAATTTGGTTTTACATGATGATCATTCATTGGCGTTTAAAACAACGGTTGGAAGATCTTCCATATTTGTTGGATGCCAACTCGCGTAAGCTTCCAGATTTTTTGGTCATTGGTGTAACGAAAGGAGGTACAACTTCTTTGCACAAGTACCTTGATCAACACCCAGAAATTCAAATGTCAAGAAGAAAGGAGCCACTCTTCTTTTCACATAACTATAAAAGAGGTATTCGTTATTATAGAAGTTACTTTCCCAAAGAGTCGGAAGGTAAAATAACAGGCGAGTCATCCACAACCTATATTTCAGATGCTAAGGTTCCTGCCCGAGTAAAAAAGCACTTGCCAAATGTAAAAATCATTCTTTTGTTAAGAGACCCAGTCAGAAGAGCTTTTTCTCACCATAGAATGAATATTAATGGTTTTACCCCCAATAAATTTGACGACGCCATTGAGGATGAATTAAGAAGATATAATGAAAACAATAAGGTGGTTTTTAGATATATCTATCGGAGTATGTATTATCAAAACTTGCAACCATGGTTGGAGCATTTTCGGTTGGAGGATATGTTGATTTTGAAAAGCGAAGACTTCTTTCAGGATACCAAACAGGAATTAAAAAAGGTATACGATTATCTTGGTCTTAGTGAAGTTTATCCCAAAGATCTTAAAGCCGCAAATCAACGGGAATATGACCCTATAGATCAAGATACTTACAAAAAACATTATCAGATTTTTGCAGAAGATTCGGAAAACCTGAAGGCCTTGCTAGGAGAAAAATTTAGTTGGAAATATTAGAGAATAAAACGCTCAGAACTATTGTACTTTTATTTTAATAAACATAGAAAGCTAAAATCATTTTATGTCCTTTTTAAGCGAAAGGTTCGATTGGCGTTGGAATATATCCCAACTCGCTTAACTGCATCTTCCAGAATGCTGCCTTCTTTTTTTATTATTGGGGTTATGAAAGGAGGAACAACTTCCTTGTTCGAATATTTAGGTCAACACCCAGAAATAGAATTGCCCCGTGAAAAAGAAATAATGTACTTCTCAAGACACTATCGTAGAAGTATTAATTTTTACAGGAGTTTTTTTCAAAAGGCACAACCGAATAAAATTACAGGGGAAGCTTCAACGATTTACTTTTTAAACCCACATGTTCCTGCAAGAATCAAAAAAGATTTTCCGAATGCTAAAATAATCTTACTCCTTCGTGATCCGATAAAACGAGCCTATTCCAACTATAATATGATTAAAGCCGTGGATCCTGGAAAGACATTTGAAGAAGCTCTAGAACTTGATAAGAAAAGATGCGACCCTTTAGAAAGCAAGTTTTTAACAAGCCTATATAACCCACCTGTTACTTATGAGGCTTTTAACTATCTGAAAAAAGGGCTTTATTATGAACAATTATCCGAGTGGCTGAAGTACTATAGTATTGATGATCTTCTCATTCTTAAAAGCGAAGATTTTTATAAAAACACGAATGCAGAACTGAAAAAAGTATATCAGTACCTTGGCATCAAAGAGGTTTATCCTGAAGATACAGAAGCAAGAAACTCACGGAAATATCAAACTCCGTTGTCAGAGGAAACATATGAAAGATTAAAAGCCTATTTCCATGAGGATCAGTTGAAGTTACAAGAATTGTTAGGAGAAAATTTTAAGTGGTGGTAAATCAGCAACAACATAACGAAAATCATTTTGATAATGCTGCATTGCAATATGATCAAGTGTTTACGTTATCCTCTATAGGTTTGTTTCAACGTGCTCGAGTTTACCATTGGTTGGAAAAGTCGGGTATTTTTAAATCACCGAGGAAGGTTTTGGAGATTAATTGTGGGACAGGATATGATGCTCAAAAGTTAACAGAAATGGGGCACTCTGTTGTTGCAACGGATGCTTCTGATAAAATGATTGAAGTCGCAAAAGCAGCACGATCAAAGGACCTTCAATTTATTCAGTTGGATTTTGGTCAAGTGGATGCTTCTGGTATGGTAGAAAAAAATGAAGTTCTTTTTTCGAATTTTGGCGGTTTGAATTGTATCTCAGGAGATCATTTGAAAAAATTCCTTTCATCGATTTCCGAACAACAAAAAAAAGGAGACCATTTAGCACTAGTGTTAATTCCCAAAGTGTGCATGTGGGAAAGTAAGTACTTTTTCTTACGGTTTGAATGGAGTAAAGTTTTCCGAAGGAATACTAAAAAGCCCCTAAATGTGAATGTGGATGGAACAATGGTGCCGACTTGGTATCATTCTCCTAAAGAAGTAAAAACAATGCTGGGTAAAAACTATAAGGTTCTCTTAACAAAACCAGTTGCTTTTTCACTTCCACCATCTTACATGGAACCATTGTTCAAACGTTGGCCAAATGCTTTAAAATTTTTGAACAAGTTAGAACAGGTATTTGGGCAAGTGTCACTTTTATCAGCTTGGTCCGATCATTATATTATTGTTGCTGAAAAGGTACAGTGGGAATAATCTACAAATCAGGTTAGAACCTTGATTTTTTTGAATAA
>JAHDFW010000192.1 GCA_020627945.1 Cytophagales bacterium | reverse complement strand
TGCGATTACTTCATTCGAATTCTGTCTTCTAAATCCACCGTAATTGGTGAATGATTCTCAAGATAATCAACCATAGCCCCCATAGTCGTTAAACTAACAAACGAAGTTTTTTGCGAAGCTGATAGCATATTTAACGTAATATAGCCATAACTCGGAGTTTCAATATCACTGGTAGTTAAAACACTGTATGTAGCTGTTGAATCCAAGGAACTCCCTCCTACTCGAATTTCAGAAATCCTACTACCCGATTGTAAAATGGAAGAATTGTCAGAACTTACTATTTGCCCTGTTTGCGACTGATCTACTAAATATGAGATGTGACTTGAATTTTGCAACATGAACGATGAAGATATTGGTAAATTAGAAACACTACGTTCTAAAATTTCTTTCAGTTGAACAGCATCTACGTCAATAATCAACAGAGTATTATTGTCTGGCACGAATTCCTCGACCATGCTTAAAGTCCAATCTCCTGCATTATAAACACCCGAAGGTCTTTCAGTTGCACTATAGTCAATTTGTTCATTTGGAATAAGAACAAAATCAGCCGCATTGCCTTGACTCGTTGCGTAACTATAAATAGCATCTGCTAGCAAATTACCTGCTAATGCTTCTCCGGAACCTGTAATATCACCGTTCGCAGGAATATTCATTGTTACTCTTCCCAATACCGGTTCATAAACACACGATCCATCATCGTTCACAGCATTTTGATCGTAATTGTCAGCGGTTGAATCTGTGCAACCCTGTGGATCACATGAGTTCAATGCTAAAAGTGTCCCAAATAAAGCGGCAGTCAAAAGAAGATTTCTCATATCACATCTATTAATAAGGTATCTAACAAATCAAATTCAAATATAGAATTCGATACTAATTAATTCTCTAATTCGTACGAAATAATAACTAGAAAGCTAGTCAAATGAAAAAATTATGCCAAAAACCATTGCCTAACGAATGTTAGTTTGTATATTTGTTTCATGATGGTTGAAGCCCCTAAAACAGAATCTCGGAAAGAACAAATCTATCGTGTAGCCATTACCCTTTTCAGAGAAAAAGGATACATCGCGAGTTCTATGCGTGATTTAGCTAAGGAGCTAAATATTGAAGCTCCTAGCCTTTACTCACATATCAAGTCCAAAGAAGAAATACTTCAAAAGGTATGTTTCGAAATGGCAGAGACATTTTTTCATGGATTAAACGATATTGAAAAAAGAAACTTCAGTGCGAAATCAAGGCTGGAAGCTGCTATTCATTCTCATATTAATGTAATATGTGAACATAAAGATGCCGTTGCGGTTTTCTTGAATGAATGGCGACACCTTAGTCAGCCTCATTATTCAGATTTTGTTCAACTTAGAAATCAATACGAAGAAAAGTTTCATACTTACATCAAATTTGGTGTTGACAAAGGAGAATTTAGAGTTGCTGATGTCAACTTTGCGGTACTCACCATACTCTCTTCCTTAAACTGGACTTATAACTGGTATAAGGAGTCAGGAAAAATGAAACCTGAAGAAATTGCAAGTAATCTTTCGGAGATTCTAATTAAAGGAATCTCTTAAAGCTTAGAATATAATTAAACTAAACATTAACTAAAAAGGATAACATCATGTACGGAGGTGGTAATACTTTTGAAAAAATAACAGCAACAAAGCTTGAGGATGAAGATCCAATATTGTTGCAAGAGTTTGAAGAAAAAATTGCTAAAGGAGGTAAAATTGAGCCTCAAGACTGGATGCCTGCATTATACCGCAAGCAACTTACCAGAATGATTGAACAGCATGCTCACTCTGAAATAATTGGTGCTTTACCAGAAGGAACTTGGATTACTCGAGCACCTGGGTTTAGAAGAAAAAGAGCTATTCTAGCTAAGGTTCAAGACGAAATAGGACATGCACAATTACTATATTCGGCTGCCGAAACACTAGGTAAAACTCGTGAAGCTATGATCAATGATTTGGTTACTGGTAAATCTAAGTATTCCAATATCTTTAACTACCCTGCTTATACTTGGGCTGATGCTGCTGTTATTGCTTGGTTGGTTGATGCTGCTGCCATCGTAAATCAAACTGCAAATGCCAAAGGAAGTTATGGGCCTTATTCTCGTGCTTTAGATCGTATTTGTATTGAAGAATCATTTCACCTGAAGTATGGACATGATGCTGTAGTTTATTTGGCAACTGGTACGGATATGCAAAGGCAAATGGTGCAAGAAGCACTTAATCGTTGGTGGAAACCTTTGATGCACTTCTTTGGACCTCCAGACAAACAGAGCAAGCATACAGAAATTTTAATGCGTTGGAAAGTTAAAATGGGTACAAACGATGAAATGCGTAACCAATTTATGGATATGTATGTACCTAAAATTTGGGAACTTGGTCTTGACATTCCAGATGCTGAACTTGGTAAAGATGAAGAAACAGGTATTTGGAGTTTTGCTGATCCAGATTGGGAAGAGTTCAAGCGTGTAATTAACGGTGATGGACCTTTGAATAAGGAACGTTTAGCTGTTCGAAAAGCTGTTGAAAACAACTCAGAATGGATTAGAAAAGCAATTCTTAGTCCAGAATCTAAATATGTTGTTCCTCTAGCTTAATCATAAATATTTATCTTAATCACAGAATATAAATAAGAATGAAAATAGATTCACTCGATCCAAGAGTATCAAGATTAAAAATAAGCGCGGATAATTCAGATTTTCGTCCGTTAGCTAACCTTGACGATCTTACAACCTATCAGGTTTTTGTACGACTGAAAGATAAAAGACCTCTTCTACATGTTGGAATTGTACATGGTCCAGATTTGGAAATTGCTTTCATGCACGCTAAAGAACAATACTCAAGAAGACTTACGTGTACTGAACTTTGGGTAGTTCCAACTGCTCAAGTGATTTGTTCAGATTACGCTTTTGTTGGAGAATCTGTATATGAATTGGAATATAGTGCTGCAGACCTTGACAATATAGAACTACCCGGTGTAGACTTATCAAATGTGTCTTCGTTTGAAATTTTCCACCAATCCAAGCGTGGTGTTCAACAGAAACATGTTGGTAGCGTTGAGGCTACTTCACTAAGTGGAGCTTTCTTAAAAGCTAAAGAAGCTTTTGCTAATTTGCCTAAAGCACCTGCAGTTAGTATTTGGCTCTCTCCTTCTAATGCCTTCAGAAAATCAACTGAAGACGAAAAGGAAATTTGGAACATGCTTGACGAAAAACGTTATAGAGATGCTATTGTATACAAAGTGAAGCATAAAATTGACGCATACAAAGAAAAGGTACGGTCTAACGCCTAGATCATTATTAAACTAAAAATTGAAGACATTTAGAATGGAAGCATTAAAAGAACTACTTTTTAAAATGGCCGACGACAGTTTGGTAATTGGTCATAGAATGGGTGAATGGACGGGTATTGCTCCAATGATGGAAGAAGACTTGGCGTTTTCGTCTATTGCTCAGGATAAATTGGGACATGCAAATACACTTTATGATATGTTGCATGAATTAGGTGAAGCAGACGCTGATACGTTGGGTTTCTTAAGATCTGCTAACGAGTTTAGAAATTGTCAGTTTGTAGAATTGCCAATTGGTGACTATGATTTCAGCCTTGTAAGACACTTTTTATTCGATAACGCAGAATTTATTCGTTACAAGCATTTGGCAAATAGCTCTCATGAGCCTTTAGCTAAGTTTGCTCGCAAAGTAATTGGTGAGGTTCGTTATCATGTAATGCATGGAAACGCATGGATGAAGAAACTTGGTAATTCTCACACTGCAGAAGGATTAGAAAGAATGCAACAACAATTAAATTTTGCATTTCCGTACGCGCTTGGAGTTTTCGAGCACTCTCCTTCTGAAAATGAAATTAAAGATCAAGGGTATTTTGTAGGTGAAGATACTGTCAAAGAGGAATGGATGAACACCATTAAATCGGTAATAGCGGAAACAAAACTTACTTTACCAGAAAATGCAGAGCCAGTAACTGGCGGTAGAAAACATGAGCATACAGAGCATTTAAGTACTATGCTTGAAGAAATGAGCGTTACGCTTAGACTTGACCCAAGTGTTGAATGGTAATCCATGAATTTTACTAAAGAAGATATACTGAAGATACTAGAGGAGGTAGTGGATCCTGAGATCCCTACCGTTTCTCTGGTTGATTTGGGGGTAATCACAAATATCGAAACCAAAGACGATTTCGTAAAGATCACAATGACTCCTACTTTCTCTGGTTGTCCAGCAATGGATTATATGAAACAGGATGTAATTGATACCTTAGATCGATATGGTGTAGAAAATAAAGAAGTGGAAATCACCTTCGATGAACCTTGGAGTTCAAACAAAATCACTGAAAAAGGTCTTGAAGGGTTGAAAAAACACGGTTTAGCTTTACCTCAAAAATACATTTCACCTGAAGAAATCAACTATATTCAATACGCGACTTGCCCGCATTGTGATGGTGACAATACTGAATTAAGAAGTCCTTTTGGGCCAACGCTTTGTAGAGCCTTTCATTTTTGCAATGACTGCAATATGATGTTTGAGCAGTTTAAAGCTCTTTAGTCTACCTCAATGTAATTAAGTTTGAATCCTGACAATTCTTCAAACTCTTTTCCTGCTTCCAATAAATCCTCATCCATAGGGTCATGATACCAGTTTATTTTTACCGTAATATGACCAAACAGCTTATCGCAATCCTTAAGAAACTCTAGAATATCTAGAACATACTTCGCTGAGGAAGAATTGAAATAGGTTAATTGAAAATCACAATTAACGGTTAATGGTTCTGTTGCATCTCTTAACTTCTGCTTAAATACTTGAAGCCAATCCATAACAGGCATGTAAAAATCCCTAACATCTTCTGGTCTAGATTCACCCCTAAACAAAACATAGTTTTTGTCAGAGTCAAGCTCAATATAAGGCGTATTAAGTGATTCTTTGATGATCATGTGTTATTGTTCAGTTAATGGTGGATACTAAATTACGGATTTTCTTTACTATTCTTAGAGTTCCACGGTTATTTTAAAGTTTCATACAATTTTTTAAGGGCCTTAACACAATCTGAACCTAGCTCGTTTAGTGTAAGAGCTTCTTCCACGGCAGCCTTATCTCCTCCTTCAAGTCTTAGTTTGTAAATATCCAAAATAGAGATTCTTGCCCCTTCTCTTTTAATCCATTTTACATCCGATTCTTTACTTACGATCCCTGCATTAATGACTCTTACGTAAATACCTGGTGAATGATATTTTGCAAACTGTTTCACCAGTTTAGAACTCCCAAAACGAGCTCCAAGTTTGAAACATGGCATTCTAGGTTGGCAAACTTCAAGGACTACATCTCCAATTTCCAATTTATCTCCTATGCAAATTTCACTTTCGCTGAATTCATCAATAGTAATATTCTCACCAAAAATGCCATAATGCCAATCTAAATCTGGATACAACCCTCTCCAATACTCATAATGACTTGCTGAAAATAAATAACAGGCCATTTCTGTTCCGCCATGATAACGTCTATCGGCAATGTAATCTCCTTCTACTCCTAGTTGCTGCAAAGCAATTTTATTGTTAGAAACAGGTCTTTTAAAAATTCCTGTTGAAATCTTCTTGCCTTGCCATAAAATCTCCTGTGGTTCGGCTACATTTACTGAAACTACTTTCATTACTATGATTTTTTATACGTATTCACAACAAAACCTGTTTCAAATGCCTTACTAGAGTCTAAATTCCAGAATAACTCTTTTTCATTCTGATTGGAACCGAATAAAGTTATCCCCTTACCTAGCACAACTGGAGCAACAGAAACGATCATTTCATCAATTAATCCTGCATTCAATAATAGTCCATTGATTTCACCTCCTCCAACAAGCCAAATATCTTTTCCAGCCTGCTTCTTGAGTTCTTTTACAAATCCAATAGGATCATTTTGAACAAATTCACAATGTCCAGTTGTATCGTTATTCTCCCTCCTGCTAAAAACATAGTTCTTTACATCGGCATAAGGGTATGGTACATCTAAGTTTACTATAAAGTCGTAGGTATTTTTTCCCATCAATACGGTGTCGATCCGATTATAGAAGTCAAAATAGCCGTAATCCACTCCTTCTACTATAAATCTTTCATTTTCCAGCCAATCAACACCTCCGTCTAATGTGGCAATAAAACCATCTAAACTTACGGCCGTGTATAAAATTATATTTCTCATTTATCTTGTTATAATTGGATTCCCATTACACAAACATCATCTATTTGTTCGTCTTCTCCCTGTTCTACCCAAAGATCAAAAAACTCCATTAATTTCTTTTCTTGCTCTTCAAAAGGTAATTCTGAATTTTCAATGAGAAGCTTTCTAAAATTCTTATAGCCTATTTTTTGGTTATTTGGTCCACCAAATTGGTCGGCATAGCCATCAGTGAATAAATAAAGTATATCGTTAGGTTCAATTTGTAATTCGATTTCGGTAAATGGTTTTAGGTCACTGAAGAAATACCCTACAGGCTGCCTGTTGCCCTTATGTATTTCGATTTCTCCTGTGCCACTTCTCAACACGTAGAGCGGGTTATTGGCTCCTGAAAACACCAATTTTCTATGTTTTTTATCCCAAACACATAAAACCATGTCCATTCCATCCTTGGAATCTACTTCCAGCCCTTTTTGCTTCAGAGCCGTCATTACACCGTCTCTTACCTGATTTAAAATCTCTGCGGGACTTGTAATTCCGTGTTCTATAACGACCTGTCTAAGTAGCGATGCTCCAATCATACTCATTAGCGCTCCCGGGACTCCATGCCCCGTACAATCTGCAACCGCAAAGATCAACAAATCATCTTTTTCCTCCCACCAGTAAAAGTCTCCTGATACGATATCCTTAGGTTTATTTAAGATAAAACCGTCAGCGTTAAAATCTCTTAAACTTTGGAAGTCTGGTAAAATTGAACTTTGAATTCGACTTGCATAATTAATACTGTCGGTTATATCTCTATTCTTCCTAGCTAGTTCCTCAGTTCTCAATGCAACAAGCTTCTCTAATTCAACGTTCATCTCATCCTTAAGACGATTCATTTCCTGAAGTTTCTCAAGTTGATCCTGTTGAGCTTTCTCTTTGGCTAATTTCATAGCATTAAACCTTACGGCTAACGAGAAAGAAAGAATTACCGCTTCTAAGGCCGAACCTATCTTCATTCCGTAGAGCACCACAAATTCATTAGAAATAACTCCTACATTCGTCAGTGTGAATGAAATCAATCCTAAAAGCAGACAAGTAAAACCTATTAAAAAATACCATGATCCAGACACCTTTTTTATGACTGCTTTAACACCTGAAGTCATGATAGGTATAAACCCTAAAACGGCTGTTGCATTAATAATAATCGTACCATATACATAGATTGGATGTGGCATAAACATCAAGAATATGGTAGGTAGGTTTAAATAAAATGCCCAATTCAAAATCTTATCCCATTTAGGATCAAAGTCCTTGGTGTTCAGGAAACTTTGAGTGAATTTAACGGAACCAATAGATGCTAACCACCCGAACATAGGAAGACACCTCGTTTCGAACCAACACCATTCTGGCCATAAAAACTTAAAGCCCGTAGCGTCATAAGCACCCTGAATTAATCCAAAACCTAAGACATAAAATAGATAATAAAGGTAACTTACTTCCCTAGTTGAAATATAGAAAAACAGGTTAATGATAAGTACGAGTAAAATCAGTCCATAATAAAATCCAAAACGGAGTTGTGTATCGCTATTCCAGTTATGAAAAACCTGTTTATCCCAAAGATTCAAAGGCAGCATCAGGGACTTACCATCGTTGTAGATATTGACAAAATAGGTCTTGCTAGTTTTTGGAGGTAAATTTATTTCGAACAATGGAGCTTGGTGAGGGTGTTCCTTCACAGAAAAAGGATATTCTGTACCTGCTAAACTTGGGGTTCTATTGCCCAACGTAGTATCATAAAAACGATATTCATTGAGCATAGCAAATTCACATTCCACATAATAAGATTTTGGTTGTTCACTATTATTCTCTACCGTGAATTTAAACCACATATGTGCCTCTTTCCACCCCCAGTTAGGCGTTTCCATGTTAACGGGCTTAAAATCTTTTAGG
>JAHDFW010000191.1 GCA_020627945.1 Cytophagales bacterium | reverse complement strand
AACAACATTTTCACCAGTTTATTGTGAGTTTCGAGGTAAAACTTCCTTTGTTTGAAGGTCCTTTCGACCTTCTTTTATTCTTCATCGAAAGAGATGAGTTGGATATTTATGATATTCCGATTTCTAAAATCACAACTGAATTCCTAGAATATGTCCGCCATTTGGAACAAATGGACATAGATAACGCCAGTGAATTTATTTTGGTAGCAGCCACTTTAATGAAAATCAAATCTAAAATGATGCTGCCTAGACCCGAACTAGATGAAGAAGGAAATGAAATAGATCCGAGGGAAGATCTGGTCAGACATCTTCTTGAATACAAGCGCTATAAAGAAATCATCAAAGACTTAGCTTCGCTTGAAGATTCAAGATTGTTGAAGGACAAAAGAGGTAACATTGAACAAGAACTAAAAAGTATTGCTTCCAAAGACAATGTTGAATACGAACTTCAAAATATTGATCTTTTCAAACTTCTTAAAGTATACCAGAAGCTACTAGAAAAGTACGACCTCAATAAGGAGGAAAAAATCCATTCCATTGTAAAGTATCCTTATACAGTCGATGGTAAGAAGGAATACATTATCAATAAAGTATCAATTGGAGAAAAGGTATCATTTGAAAAAATCCTGCTTGAATGTCAGGACAAAATAGAGGTGATATTTAACTTCCTGGCTATTCTAGATCTAATCCAATCAAAAATTATAACAATTAGTATAGGAGAAGGATTCAACAATTTTTGGATAGAAGAGGCTATTCCTGAATAATACTTCTAATTTTACGCGCTATTTACACAATGTGTATTTAACTACAACTGTATGAACTGGAGCGAAATTTTTGAAATGCTTTTCAAAGACCCTAAACTTATCCTTGAAAAAGGAGGCTTCTGGGTATTGCTTTTGATCATATTTCTAGAAAACGGAGTGATTTTTGGGATTTTCCTACCTGGGGATTATTTGCTTTTCGCAGCAGGAATGTTCAGCGATTTATTAGGCGTAAATGTTTTTGTATTAGCCTTAGCAATTTGCTTAAGTGCTATCCTTGGAACGTTGACGGGATACAAGACGGGAGAATTTACAGGACGAAATTTTCTGCACAAGGATACTTGGCTAGTTAAGAAAAAACATATCGTTTTAACAAGAGCGTATTTTGTTAAGTTTGGAGGCCGAACTATTATGTACAGTAAGTTCTTACCATACGTACGTACTTTAGCTCCTATTTTGGCTGGCGTGGTTGAAATGCCTTTCCGAAGAATGATGATGTACAATGTAGCAGGTGCTGCACTATGGTCTGGAAGTCTCGTACTATCTGGACATTACCTTGGTGCTACATTTCCTGAACTGAAAAACAACATTGAGTATATAATTCTAGGACTAATTCTAATCACTACTTCCATAGTCGCAATCAGCTACCTGAAAAGTTCTAAGAAAGTAAAAAAATCCGTCTCGCAAGCTGAATAGCTACAAGACGGATTCCAATATTGTTTAGTTCCGTAAAGGAGTAGTTTTACTCTAATATAAATCTGGAACTCCTTCTGCTCTTACTTCTTTTACCTCTGGAACCATTCTCTTAAGAAGGTTTTCGATTCCACTTTTTAACGTTACTGTTGAAGAAGGACAACCGCTACATGAACCTTGAAGTTCAACCGTAACAATTCCTTCTTTGAAAGAAACAAATTCAATATTTCCTCCATCTCCTTCTACAGCTGGACGTACATAAGTATTCAACAATTCGATAATTTTCGCATCAAGATCACCTACTTCACCATCAGCTCCAACTTTAGGTTGTTGACGCTCTGGCATCTCCGTAAATACAGCCTTGTTGTTTTCCAAATATGCTTTAATGTACATACGAATTTCCGAAATCACCTCTACCCAATTAGTTTCTGGTGACTTGGTTACGCTAATGAAATTAGACGCAATGAACACTCTATTCAAATACGAAAAATCAAACAACTCCTGAGCTAGTGGAGATTTTTCAGCCTCATCTTTAGTAGCATAATCAACACTAATTCCCTCTGGTAAAAAAGAAACATTGGCCACAAACTTCATAGACTCTGGGTTAGGGCTTGCTTCTGCGTATATCGTTATTACTTTTCTATCTTCACTCATCTTTTCTATTGATTTTCAATGGGTTTCAACTCTTATTTAGAATTATTCTACAAAAGTAACAAAAGATAACTTCATTTGGTTCTAAATAAATCAAAAGTTACAACATAGTTCTTCACCTCAAACAATAAGATATCTCTCTATAAATTATGATTAGCATCAATCACAAATAAATTGGAGCCTCTACCATTATTTTATACCATTTTACCACCAAAAACGTTACATTTGTCGTTCATGTGAATAGACTATGCAAGACTTTTTGAAAGGACGCAAACGAATCCTAATTATTCTATCTCTAGTATTGGTTGCTGGAGCTTTATGGTTTTTCTTTCTTGGTGATGATTCTACAGATGACATTGTATTTGTGGTAAAAAGAGACCAACTTACAATGAGTGTTACAACCAGTGGTGAACTGGAAGCTAAGAATTCGGTTCCTATTATGGGGCCTTCCGATTTAAGAAAATTGCGAATTTGGCAAATTAAAATTGACGACCTGATCGAGGAAGGATCAATTGTTAAAAAAGGTGATTATGTTGGTGCTTTGTCAAAATCTGAAGTTCTGGATAAACTACAAGAACAAGAGTCAGCTTTATTAAAAGCTGAATCTCAAATTATACAAACTCGTTTAGACACTACCATTGAATTAAGTCAAGCTCGAAATGAAATCAAGAACTTAAAATATAACGTAAAAGAAAAAGAAATCGTAGTAGAGCAAAGCATTTATGAACCACCGGCAACCATTCGTCAGGTTAAAAACGATCTGGAAAGAACTAAAAAGTCGCTGAAGGACATGCTTGCTAACTATGACTTGAAAGTACGTAAAAATAGAGCAAAGATGAACGAAGTAATTCTTAATCATCAGCTTGCGCAACGTAAAATAACTCAAATCCAAGAGGTTCTTACTAAACTTACAATTATTGCCCCAGAAAATGGAATGTTAACCTACCAGAGAGATTGGGATGGAACAAAATATAAAGTTGGTTCCATGATTGGTGCATGGTCTCCAGTTGTTGCTAACTTACCTGATCTTAGCAGTATGCTTTCAAAAACTTATGTAAATGAAGTTGATATTAGCAGGGTTAAAAAGGGGCAAAAAGTAAATATTATGCTTGATGCTTTCCCTGACATGAAACTTACAGGAAAGGTTGAGTCCATCTCAAATATTGGACAACAAAATCCAAATTCCGACGGTAAGGTTTTTGAAGTTACTGTTTTGCTTGATGTTGAAAACAAAGAACTACGCCCTGCTATGACGACTAGCAATACCATTATCCAAGGTGTAGTAGATAGTACTCTTGTAATTCCACTTGAAGCTTTGCAAACAGAAGGCGATTCAGTAAACTATGTATTTAGCAAACGTGGCTTCGGTATTAAAAAACAACAAATCCAAATCGGACAATCCAATTTAGATTTTTGTGAAGTTCTTCAAGGACTGAAAGAAGGTGATGAAGTATTGCTTAACATACCTGAAAATTCAGATGAACTATCTATAGATGAACTAAAGTAAGTGCTAGTCTAGCTCTAATCGACCCCTTGAATCACGAACGACATATCGCTAATTTCAGAGTTGCATGGACTGCTATTAGGTCTAATACATTTAGAGCTATATTAACGGCTTTAGGAATTATATTTGGAGTGGCTGCTGTAATTGCCATGTTGGCGATCGGTAACGGAGCTCAAAAGGAGCTACTGGATCAAATGAAATTGATAGGTGTAAACAATATTGAGATTACTTCCATCCTACCTGAGTTAAAACCTGAGGAAGATGAGAATAGTAAAAAATTCTCCCCCGGCCTTACACTTCAGGATTTAGAAAGCATAAAAAAAGTTCTCCCAAATATTCAGGGCATTTCTCCTGAAATAGAAATCAAACTTACTTCCATGGCAAACGGAATTAAGTCACAAAACAAGATCATTGGTGTTGGCAGGGAATATTTTAAAATAAAGAATTTTAAGATTGTAAAAGGTCAATCGTTTAGTTCTTACCAAATAGAACAAGCCGCTCCTGTTTGCATTATTGGCAAATCTGTAGAAACCAAACTTTTTAGTGGTAAAAACCCAATTGGAAAAATGGTGAAATGTGGCAATGTATGGCTTACAATCATTGGTGTATTGAACCAAAAAAGAGTTTCTCAATCTGCACAAAGTGAACTGGGAATTAGAGATTTAAATTCAGACATCTACATTCCTTCCAAAACCTTACTCACGAGAATCAGAAATAGAAATCTAGTAAGTTCGGCTGCCATGCAAGCAAATAATGAGGAAGAGGAAGAAGAGGAAAGCTTTGCACAGCAAAACGAAAACAAAGTTCAAAGAAACTATCACCAATTAGATAAAATCATTGTACAAGTAAATAAGACCGAAGAACTCTCTAAAAGTTCAGAAATTTTAGGGCGTTTACTTAAAAGAAAGCACAATGGCGTAACAGATTATGAAGTGTCTGTACCTGAGTTAATGCTTAAACAGCAGAAGAAAATCAAGGAGAAGTTTAGTTTCTTATTAATTGCCATTGCTGCAATTTCGTTGATAGTTGGCGGAATCGGAATTATGAATATTATGCTTGCTTCAGTATTCGAAAGAATAAAAGAAATAGGACTTAGAATCGCATTGGGAGCATTTAAAAGTGACATAGTTCTCCAGTTTTTGTATGAAGCAGTTCTAATAAGTATAACAGGAGGTGTTCTCGGAGTAATTTTGGGGATTGGAATTTCCTTTGTGGCAAGCGCCTTCTTTGGTGTTGAAACCTTAGTTTCTATTTGGTCTGTAGTGATTTCATTTTTAGTCGCGGTATCTACTGGTTTGTTATTTGGAATTGCTCCAGCAAGAAAAGCTGCTCAACAAGACCCTATCACTTCCTTAAGGCACGAATAATATTTGTATATTTAAACTATGAATCTTAACAAGAGATCTTTTAATGCTAAAAACTACGTGATGTTGATTTGCTTCATTGTATTTTCTATATCGTGTTTTGCTCAGAATAATCTTTCCAAACAATACAACCTCCAGAACATAATTCAACTTGCTCAAGAAACCTCGCCGAATGCTAAAATTGCCAAAATCGCATTCCAAAAAAGCTATTGGGAATACAAACGGTTCAAATCTGACTTCTTACCTCAAATTAATGCAAATGGAACAATCCCTGCATTCAATAGAAGTATTAGCAGTGTCTTACAGCCAGACGGTTCCATAAATTTCCTTCAAATCCAACAAACTAGAAATGCAGGAGGCGTTAATGCAACACAACGAATTGGTCTAACCGGAGGGCAAATTAGAGTAGGTTCTAATCTACTTCGTTTTGATGATGTCATTAATAACACCACACGATACAACCTTCAGCCTGTAAGTGTAGGTTACACACAACCAATTCTACGTGGCAACCCTTTTAAGTGGGATAAAAAAATTGCTCAAATCAGATATCAGGTTGCTAAGAAGCAATATAATGAAAGTATGGAACAAGTAGCTATTGAAGCTAATAGTCTCTTCTTTGATGTTTTGGTATCTCAAGTAAGTCTTCAAATCGCAGAAAAAAATGTAACGCTAAGTGACACGTTATATAAAATTGCTTCTGGCAGGTACAACTTAGGTAAGATTGCTGAAAATGAGTTACTTCAGATGAAGTTAAGTAAAATGAACTCAGAGCGGAACCAAAAAAGATCACAATTGAACTTATTAAATGCTAAGTCAAGACTGCTTAGATACTTGAACAAAGACACAGAAGAAGCCTTCTCTCTTTCTCAACCCAAAGAAATTCCGAATATTGAATTCAATCAGGATACAGCCTTCGCTTATGCTATTCAAAACAAACCAAGATTTTTATCCTTTGAAAGTGATAGACTTCAGTCAGAGCGTAATCTTGCACAGGCAAAAGCAGGGAGAAGATTTGGTGCAGACATAAACGCTGGTTATGGTTTAGCAAATCAAGGCGAGACATTTAACGAAGCTCGAAGCAATCCAACAGTTCAACAACAGGTCTCTGTTGGAGTTAATATCCCTATTTGGAATGGCGGTAAAAACAGAAGTGAGGTAAAAATTGCCTTGGCCGAAAATGAACTTGCCCTTCTAAACCTTGAGCAGAATAAACTTAATTTTGAGCAAGAAATTAGATTGTTTTTGCAGCAATTTCCGTTGGCTAAAGATCAATTAGACATCGCATTTGAATCAGACATCATCGCCGAAAAACGGTATGACATTGCCGTAAAGCGTTACATGATTGGTAAAATTGGAATCACAGACCTTAACATAGCCCTTAATGAACGTAATGCTGCAAAACGGTCATTACTAGAAGAAATGAGATCATTTTGGGATACTTATTACAAACTAAGGTTTTATACCCTTTTTGATTTTGAGAGTAATGCTCCTATTGATTATGAAGTAAAAGTGAACTAATTAACGTAAAAAAAGGTGCTCCAAAATAAGTTGCAATTCAAAGTCTTTTCCTTTCTCACTTTAATTGTAATATCTTCATTAGCCTCATTTGGTCAACTCAACCCGGAGAAATACATAGACAATCTTCAAAAACAATATCCGAAATCAAGATTCCCAGACTGCGAAGAACAAAAACGGGAAGCCATCAATAGAGCTAATGAAGGGTATTACGAATACACCGTATTTGGCCTAATTCGTTTTGGTGAGAACTACAATCAAAAACGAGTAGATTACATCAATTTAGAAATTGAAAGGCGCTATGGAATAGAAAAAGGCTTTGGTGGCTGCGTTATTATGAACCATTGCTATCATGATGAAATGAAGAACATAATTGAAACTCGTTTTGGCCATAATTTCCTCAACAATCAATACGAACTTCTAAGCAATGAATATGATCTTCACTTAAAAATAGATCCCAAAGTAAAGCATAAATATATAGACTTCGAAAGATATTACGATTCACAACTTTTGGATTCCAATTATGCTGATACTATAGTTGAACAAAGCATCAAGAAAATGTTTGATTATAAGAAAATACAGATCGAACTACAGGTAAACACGATATGGGCAGAAGTTAAAGTAGATACAAATGGCAAAGTATCCAATGTTTCGATAATGACAAATTTTGGTAAATTCGACAAACTAGATTCACTGGCATCCCAAATTCAAACCATACAAAACTTGCCAATTCCCAGATTATATGGTTATCCAGTAAATGCTAAATTCACGATAGGTTTGATCCATGACACAGGGCTTGGAATAGATTTACGTTTATCTGACGATGTTAACAAGGCTCTTCTACAAGGAAAGTCAACTTCAGAAATATTGAAGATAAAAGTAGAGAAAATCCTAGAACCACGATTTCGATTTGGACCGATTTATACCCCTATTGATTATGATGCTAAGACAAAATAGAAGCCTATCCTTAAAATCCTAGTCGACCAAAATTTGGTGGAGGATTATATCTATTATTAGGTTTTCGATAAACATATCCTTTACGTCTTTTGTAATTAGAATTGCGATGGACATTCTTAAAATATCCGTACTCAGCATTTTTACCTTTATATCTCGAATAAA
The DNA here is from genome assembly GCA_020627945.1 of Cytophagales bacterium. Taxonomy (GTDB): domain Bacteria; phylum Bacteroidota; class Bacteroidia; order Cytophagales; family JAHDFW01; genus JAHDFW01. The sequence continues at coordinate 509 of JAHDFW010000191.1, read as the reverse complement.
ATTTATCGTTCGATATAATACTACCTCTATTTTGACCAAGGAACTTGTTCACACTTTCTTTGAATCCATTCTTAGGCGATCCCGAAAATGCTAAACTAGAGTAATTTATATTGTGATAATTATCATTAATTGGTGCCGAAGCTAATGCACTTAATTGAATTGGAATTGAGTCACCTGATTGAGAAGTTACGAATAAACTTTCCTCCTCAACTGATTCCGTACTGAAACTATTAGGCTCAGCAAAGAATTTAAGACCTATATACGGCTTGGTAGTTTGCCCAAAACTTAAGCAACTAATACCCGTCAGAACAAGTGTACATATAAATAGCGCTCTTAATTGCATACATTAAAATTAGCAAAAATGAGAGATTTATCCTAGCAAGCTTAGATTTTGATTTTGGTGAATACTTATTGAGTTTTGAGCAAGAAGTTTCGAGGTGCAGCAAGAGGGTTGAGCAAGAGTTTCGAGGAAAATTATTAAAAGACCTCAATACTCGAAACTCTTGCTC
>JAHDFW010000190.1 GCA_020627945.1 Cytophagales bacterium | reverse complement strand
AATCGAGCGCATTATATTTTAGCAGAATTGGAAGAGCATTTCGATGTTCAAATTATTACTCAAAATGTAGATAATTTGCACGAAAGGGCAGGGAGTAGCAATATTCTTCACCTTCATGGTCAACTTTTTCAGTCTAGAAGTACTGTTGATCCTAATTTGATTTATGATATGGATCATTGGGAATTAAAACTGGGCGATAAATGTGAAAAAGGGTCGCAACTAAGACCTAATATCGTGTGGTTTGGAGAAATGGTCCCAGCAATGGAAGATGCGGCTAAAATCACGCAACAAGCGGATATTTTTCTGGTTGTAGGCACTTCTTTGGTCGTTTATCCAGCAGCTGGACTTGTAGACGTGGCGCCACATGGTACGCCTCGGTTTATTGTTGATCCTAATAAACCTCCAGTTTCGAGATACGATAACTTGACTTTTATAGAGGAAAAGGCTACTATTGGCATGGAAAGACTCGTAAATGAGCATCTTAACAAATTAATGTAATCATCAATGAGAAAGAATAGAGGGATATTTACGCTAGCACTGTGTTGTTTATGTTCGATAAGCATGTTGGCACAGAAAGATTCTACGAAACTTAGAACTTCGTTGTCTGCTTTTGCGGATTTTTACTATGCTTATGATCTGAATAATGGCGATGCTACTGCCAGACAAGCTTTTTTATTTAATCATAATCGTAACAACACTCTGTCGTTGAATCTTGCATTGCTTACTTATGAGGCTGAAACGGATAACTTCCATGCGAATCTTACTGCTCAATTTGGAGACTATGTAACGTACAATATAGCCCATGAACCTGCAGGCTTAAGTAATATCTTTGAAGCATACGGAGGTGTGAAAGCTGCTAAAAATCTATGGGTTGACGCTGGAGTGTTTTCATCTAATTTAGGGTTTGAATCAGCTAGGTCGAATGAGAATATAACACTGAGTAGATCGTTGGTTGCTGAGAGTTCTCCTTACTATCTTTCTGGAATTCGAGCAACATTTACTCCTAATGATAAATGGACTTTTGTGGGGTTGATTACCAATGGATGGCAGGTTATGTTGGATAACAACGACAAAAAAGCTTTTGGAACTCAAATTACTTTTAGTCCTTCCAATACTCTAACGCTGAATCATAGTACGTTCATTGGTAAGGAAAATGGGAATACAACTAGAATTTTTCAAGACTTATATGCTTTGATAAAATTAGGCGATAAGATTAATGCTATTGCATGTGTTGACTTTGGTGTAGAGGGAAGTAATAATTGGTTGGGTGCTGCTCTATTACTTCAATATGAATTGAATGATGAATTAGCGATAGGGGTAAGAGGAGAGTATTTCAATGATCCAGGAAATGTTGTTATTGGGTCTTTACCAACTTCCCAAGTATTTATGATAAACCCGGTTGATTTAACAGCGTTTTCGTTGAATTTAGACTACAAAATCAATAAATACGCGACGTGGAGAACGGAATATAGAATGTTTACTTCTTCGATTGATGCGTTTGAAACTTCAGGACCGGCAAGACCTCCGTTTGTATATTCGAATAGTACTAGTACCGTATTAACTTCTTTGGCGGTTAGTTTTTAGTTGATTTACAGATTTACTGTTCACTGTTTACTAAAACTAAAAACTTGAATTTAGGAACTCGTACAACTTTTTTGTGGGTAAGCCCATTACGTTGTAAAAACATCCTTCTATTCGTTCTACACCTATCATTCCGATCCATTCTTGAATGCCGTATGCGCCTGCTTTATCAAAAGGTTTATATTGATTTACATAGTGTCTGATTTCCTTTTTCGTAAGTTGTTTAAAATGTACTACGGTCGTTTCAGAAAATAGGGTTTGTTTATCCTTGGTCTTGATGCAAACTCCTGTTATAACTTGATGTGTATTTCCTGAGAGTTGCTCAAGCATAACAATAGCATGAGCTTTACTTTCTGGTTTGCCTAATATTTGCCCATTATGAGCTACTACAGTATCCGCGGTAATTAAGGTTTCATTATTTGAAACAGAATAGGCATTAGCTTTGGTTTGAGCTATAAATTCTGCAATTTGGATAGGAGAGAGCTCTTCAGGAAAGCTTTCGTCTACTTCTTTAACTCTGACCTCAAATTTAAATCCTAAGTTGCTCAGAAGTTCTTTACGGCGCGGGGAGTTGGATGCTAATATTAGTTTATTTGCCATTTTTAGAATTTTAATATCGAATAGTTGCTCCTTCTACTACATGAACAATTTTAGTTTCGTGATTTTTTAATACCACATAATACCATTTTTTAGAATCTACATCGACCTTGAAATATTCGTCTTTCTTTCGGGACCAAACTGCATCTTCGAATTCTTTTACCATCATACCTTTTCTAAACCATCCTAAATCTCCTGTTTTATTACCGTCCATTGTGTATTCTTTCACTAGATCAACAAAATCAATTCCTGACTCATATTTGGTAATGATAATGGTTCTAATTGAGTCGATAGACTCTTTACTAAGTTTTGAACCATCTAAAAAGATATATTTTACTTTGCAGGATTCATCGTTATAATCACGAAAGAACTTTGTTATGGAAGTTTTACCACCAACCTTGAAGGGCATTTCAATTACTTCATTTAATGGGTATCTAAGGTTGCCATTATCATCCGAAAACAACGGTTCTACAGGTGTAAGAAAAGGTGAAACATTCCATTCAACTTTCTTTTCTTTTAGGTTTTCAGCTTCTTTATAGGAATTAATGTTGCTAAGAGCTTTTCGGGCTTTCTTTGGGGATTGTGCGAACCCAATGGATAATATTGAAATTAATAGTAAAAAGGAAACGGGGTATTTAAACATGGGTTTATGTGAAAATTGATATAAACAAAAAGACCCGACAATGCCGAGTCTTTTACCAGTGTATTTTAGTAGGGGACTATCCCTCTAATGTCTTTTTAATGTATCTAAACATGATCATTTCAACATCTTTTACGATTCCATCTGCTTCCATGATATCTTCTAAATCTGCTAGAATGATCTTTTTGTCTTCAGACGTAAACGGATTTACTTCGTTATACTCTTTTATAAAATCATAAATCTCAGAGTCAGTATGTTGATTATAGATTTTTAGAACTTCTTTGAAAACTCGCTTCTTAGTTTCTTCTGACTCATCGAATTTCTCCAGTTTCCCGAAGATTTCTTCGATTTCAACATCAATAAGGCTATAATCTGATTTTCCAATACAGATATAAAGGTAAACTAAGTAATGTAGTTTAGACCAAGTTTCTACGGCTTCTTTCACGGTTAATCTCATTTTTAAAGGTTTTCGATGGTTTTTTTGATGTAGCGATACATGATTATTTCCACACTTTTAATTACTCCATCTGCCGCCATGATATCTTCTAATCCTTTAATGATTTTCTTTTTGATATCGTCGTCAGTGCAGTATTTTTTAACATTGTCGTTAATAAAAGCGGTTTTCTCATAATCTGTATGTTGCTTAAATTCACGCAACACCTCCTCAATCATTGCTTTGTAATCCCTAGACTCTAATAAACTAGATTGAAGTTTGCTTTCAATCTCGTCAATCTCATCATCAGTAATATTAAAATCGGAATCAGCAATGCACAGATAGAGATAGGTCACAAAGTGATTAAAGTCCCAACCCGTTATTTTATCATTATCCTGCATAGTACAATACTAACTTATTTTTTCAACAGATACAAAAATCCCCGCCAATTTTTTATGACGGGGATTTCTAAAATTTATTTATGTTTTTCTACTTAATGTGTTTTTTACATCATTCCTGGCATTCCGCCACCCATTCCACCCATAGGAGGCATAGCAGAACCTTCTTCAGCTGGTTCATCCGTAATTACACACTCGGTAGTAAGCAACATAGATGCAATTGAAGCTGCGTTTTGAATTGCATTACGAGTTACTTTAGTTGGATCTACAACACCTGCAGCTAGAAGGTTTTCAAATTCTTCTGTACGAGCATTATATCCGTAATCACCTTTACCTTCACGAACTTTTTGTACAATTACAGCACCTTCACCGTGAGCATTCGCAACGATTTGACGTAATGGCTCTTCTATTGCTCTTTTTACGATCGCAATACCAACATTCTCGTCTTCGTTTTCTCCACCTTTTAGGTCAAGATTTTCAGCAGCACGGATGTAAGCTACACCACCACCTGGGATAATACCTTCTTCAACTGCAGCACGAGTAGCAGCTAAAGCATCATCTACACGGTCTTTCTTTTCTTTCATTTCAACTTCTGTAGCTGCACCTACGTAAAGAACAGCAACACCTCCAGCTAGTTTAGCCAAACGTTCTTGCAATTTCTCTTTGTCATACTCTGAAGTAGAAACTTCCATTTCAGCTTTGATAGAGTTTGTTCTTGCTTTGATAGCTTCTTTCTCACCAAGACCGTTAACAATAGTAGTATTGTCTTTGTCAATGTCAATCTTTTCAGCAGAACCTAACATTTCCATAGTTGCGTTTTCTAAAGTATATCCGTTCTCTTCAGAAATCACAGTACCACCTGTTAAAACAGCGATGTCTTCCAACATAGCCTTTCTTCTATCTCCAAAACCAGGAGCTTTAACGGCAGCTAATTTCAATCCACCTTTCAGACGGTTTACAACAAGAGAAGTAAGTGCAGTTCCTTCGATATCTTCAGCGATGATCAAAAGTGCTCTACCAGCTTGTACTACCGGTTCTAGAATAGGTAAAATCTCATTAAGGTTAGAGATTTTCTTGTCGTGAATAAGAATCATTGGATTCTCTAATTCAGCAACCATTTTTTCTGCGTCAGTTACGAAGTAAGGGGATAGGTAACCTCTATCAAACTGCATTCCTTCTACAGTTTTAACTTCAGTATCTGTTCCTTTAGCTTCTTCAACAGTAATTACACCATCGTTACCAACAATTTTCATTGCGTCTGCGATCAATGTACCAATGGCTTCATCGTTGTTTGCAGAGATAGTAGCGATTTGCTTTATTTTTTCGTTGTCCGAACCTACTTCAGTAGATATTTTCTTAAGCTCTTCTACAACTATAGCAACAGCTTTATCAATACCTCTTTTAAGGTCCATAGGGTTAGCACCTGCAGCTACATTTTTTAATCCTGCTCCAATGATAGCCTGAGCTAATACAGTTGCAGTTGTAGTTCCGTCTCCTGCAGTATCGTTGGTTTTAGAAGCAACTTCCTTTACCATTTGAGCCCCCATGTTTTCAATAGGGTCCTTCAATTCGATTTCTTTTGCTACTGTTACACCATCTTTAGTTACATGTGGTGCACCAAATTGTTTATTTATTACAACGTTTCGTCCTTTTGGTCCAAGAGTAACTTTTACAGCGTTTGCTAATGCGTCTACTCCTTTTTTAAGACCTTCACGAGCTTCTGAATCGAAATTTATCAATTTTGCCATGATGTTCTTATAATATGTTTCTTTAGTCTATTTTCTTGTATTTAATTAATCTACGTGATTAAACGATCGCGTAGATGTCTGATTCTTTCATGATCATATAATCCGTTCCTTCGAACGAGATTTCAGTTCCAGAGAATTTACCATATATAACGGTATCACCAACTTTTACAGTCATTGGTTCATCTGGCTTTCCTGATCCTACAGCTACAACTTCACCTCTTTGTGGTTTTTCTTTTGCAGTGTCCGGAATGATAATGCCCGAAGCAGTTTTTACTTCTGCTGGAGCAGGTAAAATAATTACTCTGTCAGCAAGTGGTTTAATATTAAGCGCCATGTTTAATTATTTTAAGTTTTAATTTTTAGCTTTAGTTTTATTTAAATCTCGATAGGGCACTGGTCATAAATTGTGCCATTACAAAATGTCAGTTACTTTCTTACAATTTGTCAGAAAATGATGTGAAAAATTGGCAGGGTTTATAAAAAAACAAAAGAGAACCAAAGGGTTCTCTTTAATATTTTTAATACTCTAATTTAATAAATCTGAGTTTTAATCTCCTTCTTTCTTTTCACCTTCACCGTTAAGGCTTTCAATAGCCTCGTTAGCAGGTTGCGCGGCAGCAGGTGCTGGTTGTTGAGTAGGAGCAACAGGAGTAGTAATCTCTGTTTTTGATTCTTCCGCTTCTTCGGCAGGTCCTCCAAGCATTGCTTTTGAAACAATTGTTAAAGCGAAAACAGCTATTAAAAGTCCCCAAGTTACTTTTTCAAGTAGGTCTCCAGTACGTTTTACACCAATAATTTGGCTGGATGCTGATCCTCCAAATTGATCAGAAAGTCCTCCTCCCTTCGGGTTTTGTGCTAAAACCACTACTATTAATAAAACTGCAGCGAGCAGTATAAGTATCATAACTAACTGAAACATAGATATTTATTCGTTTATCTCTCTTAATTTTTTCGCAAAGTAAGCCTTTTTTTCAGGAAAAAGCAATATAAGTTTTTCAAAAATACCTTTGGCTTTTTTAACATTTCCTTGAGCCAGATAGATATTGGCCATAGTTTCGGTTACAGCTCTTCCAAATTTTGAACTGTTTGCCTTAGACAAATCTTGAATTTCTTCTGTTTTAGAAAGCTCCTTTACTGACTTGATTTTCGGATTTTTCTTCAAGAAACTGTTTATGATATCCTTCTCGGTATTAGAGCTCTCCATTTTTTCAGGAGGATTAGTCAATTCATTTTCTCCTTTGCCCTGAAGTTCATTCCATGAATAGGCTGCTTCTCCCGATTTACTGTCTTGAATACCATAGGCCATGTCTAAAGCACCTGGAATTAGTGGCTCAATGTTTTCCTCAGGTTGAGCTTCTTCTTCCGAAAAATCAACTTTGGGTAGCAGATTATCTAAATTGATGTTAGAGACTTCCGATAGGTAATCAAAATTACTTGGTTGTTCAAATTCTAACTCTTTTGGAGTGTCTCCTGTGATTGCATTTAAAGCATCTAGAATTTCCTGCGACTCAGACTTTTTTAGTATCGAAGGAGTATCAGTAGACAACTCTATGTCTAATTCTACTAAAGGTTCACTTTTGTTTGTAGTCTCTGTAATAGAAGGCTTTGAAATATCAATTTCTTCGACTATTTCCAAAATGTCTTTAGTTTCTAGCTCTACAGCTTCCTTTTTAACTTCGGAGGTTGTATTGTCTAGATTATTTTCCTCTAATGATTCAGTATTGCTTTTTACTGTTTGATCTGGAACTCCAAACTTTGGCCAGCTAAGCGTTGAAACATCAGGAGAATTTTCAGTAGGAGTAGGATGCGTATTGGTTGTTTCGCTAACACTTTCGGTATTCTCTTCGATTACCTCAATACTCTCATTTTCAGGTGTTTTTATCTCCGAAGGCTCAATTTTTGCTTCTGGAGAAGGTTTTGGAGAATCTTCGAGTTTTTTTTTCTCTTCAATAACTTCCGTAACCGCAGTTTGATCTTCTTTAAGAGCAGGAATATCAACCTTTTTAGGAGTTGCATGGATCAAAGAGCGTAATTTCGTCCTATTCGACGAGTATGAAGCAGCCTGCTTCAATTTGTCCTTTGCTGTAGAAAGCTCCTGATCGTGATTTCCTTTTGCAACAAGAACATGCCCTAAATTACAGAACGGAAAATTGCCCACCATAGACTCCAATTCTTGCAATTGCTTGGAATCTACCGAAGTAGGATTTTTCATTAATTCTATAAAGGCGCTTTTATTCAAGTCAGATCAATTATGTTTCTGTTTTTACCAAAGAAAACAGACTTGCAAATTTAGAAATTTCTACCAATATCCAATGGTTGCATTGAAAATATTGATGATGATTTGGTCAGAAATTTCGTCAACTAATTCAGCCTCAATAGAGTTGAAATCTTCGTTGGCATCAAAGTTTTTGAAAAATGCGAACGATTGACCTTTTAAGTTGTTTGGTTCGTTAGGAAAAAGATTACGCGTGTAGTCAACTCGTACTGTTATTCTAAGTTGAGTAAGCGAAGCTTGTTGGTTATTTGCAGCAGCAACGGGGCTTAACGTGTAACCAGTAATATTACAGACTAAATCGATGTCTCCATTCTTTTCTACCAAATCTAGTTTGGCATTTTGCTGATAATAATCTTTGGTTTTCTCTGTAAAGGTTACAATGATATCCGAAGGACCTAATCCTGAGCTATTTTCAAATTGAGTAATGTTGATGCTTTGCTCTGATTTATCTCTTCCTT
>JAHDFW010000189.1 GCA_020627945.1 Cytophagales bacterium | reverse complement strand
ATTATTGATTTTCGCAAAAAGCTTATTTTCCGCTCCGAATATCCGTTACCATACCGTTTGAGTTTGTAACACCTTTGTTCTGTAATCAATCGAAAACAGAACGATCATGAAATATTTTAACTCACTTTTTCAATTACCTAAAACACTAGCAGGTTTTGTAGCAATCGTTGCAACTACTTCTTTGTTTGCTCAAAAGAGCATTGATATTCTAACGATCTCAGCGACAGAAGTAGCACCCTCAACATATGATGTAGTCAACTCTGAACAAGTGCGTGAATCGAAGAAGAATATAATTCTTACAGTGCCGATTCCACTTTCTGAGAAGACGATCATTTATAACAATTTGAACTATTACAATTTTAAAGTTTCAAGTAACCAGCAGTTTGAGAATGGAGGAACAGCCAATCTTAACCTTCATGGTTTTTTGGGAAGATTTGGTATCGTTCAGAAGTTAAATGATAAGAACGGATTTCAGCTTTTAGCAGTTCCTCGTTTTATGTCGGACCTTAACCGTTCTTCAGAGTCTCAATGGCAAATGGGAGGAATAGCATTGTATGAGCATAAATTTAATGACAAACTAAAAATGCGTTATGGGGCAATGTACAACCAAGAGTTTTTTGGACACCATTTAGTTCCATTGGTTTACCTTGATTGGAAGGTAAATGAAAAGTTAAGTGTAGAAGGGATGTTGCCAGTCTATTTGAAAGTAAAGTATCAGCATAATGAAAGATTGCAGTATGGAATAAGTTACTTGGGGCTTACCACAACTTATCGACTTGGTGAAGAGAATTTCAACAATGACTATATAGTTCGGGAAGGTTTAAATTTTGCTTTATATCAAAGGTATCATGTTGGGCATAATTTCCATTTAGAAACAAGATTAGGATATGCGATAGGCAGACATTACGATCAGTTTTCGAAGGATGATAAAGTGAGTTTAGCTATCCCATTGAAAAATTTCAACGACAACAGGGCAGTAAAAAGTCCAGCCATTAATACGGGAGCATTTTTGAATGTGAGATTGGTGTATAGTTTGCCACTGAATTAATTTAAAATCAGTCTAAGAATTCGTCATTGAATCAGAAGTTAGAATTAGAAAAAATCATTTGTTCTCGATACAATCCCCAAAACTTTCGGAATCACTCGAACGGACAAGATTTATTAACCATTGAAAATTATGTCTGGACTTACAAAACAACTTGTCATTCAGGCGTCGAATCTTCGGAAGAAGAGCTTGAGTTGTTAGATCAATGAATTTAAGAAAATATTAAACCATAAAAATAGGATAATGAACTTCGATAATAAAACAATTTGGATCACAGGAGCATCTAGTGGAATAGGAAAAGGGTTAGCAGTTATGTTGTCAGTATTTAACTGTAAATTGATCTTATCGTCGCGAAGAAAAGATGAACTGCAGAAAGTAAAACAAATGTGTAGAAGACCTGAAAATGTAACTACGCTTCCATTCGATTTGGCTGATTACGATCAGATGGATCAGGTAGTGAAGCAGGCTTTGAATTCCCACGAGAAAATAGATATGTTGATTAATAATGGAGGGATCAGTCAACGCTCCTTAATTGCGGAAACGGATATTAGCGTGGACAAAAGAATTATGGAAGTGGACTATCTTGGGACGGTTGCATTGTCGAAGGCATTACTCCCTCATTTTGTCAATAATCAAAGAGGATACTTTGTAAATGTAAGTAGCTTGATGGGTAAATTTAGTTCTCCGTACCGTTCGGCGTATTGTGCTGCAAAACATGCACTTCATGGCTTTTTTGATGCGTTAAGGTTAGAGCATGAAAAAGACAACATCAAGGTGACATTGGTTTGCCCAGGGTTTGTAAATACGGATATTGCCCGCAACGCTTTGATCGGGAACGGAAGGCCACAACTTATGCAAGATCGAGCAACTCAAAATGGCATGCATATTAAGGAATTTGTAAACAAAATGTTGGACGTAATCCGACAGGAAAAGTTCGAAGCTTACATTGGTAAGAAAGAAACATTTGGAGTATGGTTGAAACGGTTTTTTCCTAGGTTACTGCACAAGAAGATGTTGGAATATGCAGTTAGATAGTAGTTTTCCCTTCTTGATTAAAACCCATGCAGATTAATGTCTGCACTTTCGATCATTGTTACCTGCTTCTTCATCTTCTTTTGGATGACATTGAAATGATGTTGTTCATCTGGAGTAATTAAGGAGATCGCCTCACCAGGATTGTTGGCTCTTCCAGTTCGTCCAATTCGGTGAATATAGTCTTTAGGAGATCGTGGCAACTCATAATTAATTACGTGAGGTAAAAATTCAATATCCAACCCACGAGATAAAAGATCCGTACCTACTAATACTCGTAGGGTTCCTTCTTTAAACTTTGATAATGCCTTTTTTCTAGCTCCCTGACTTTTCTTACTATGCATGGCTGCAGCATCAATACCATTTTTTCTAAGCTTATCTGCAACATTGTCTGCTTTGTAAGTGGAAGAAGTAAATACTAATACTTGTTTCAGGTCACCAGATTTTATTAAATAGCGCAATAATGGCCCTTTCTTTTCATCGGTTACATGGTAGGCTGACTGGTTAATTAAGTCGATCTGCTCTTCTGGCTTAGGAGCATCAGCTTCCATTTTCAATACAACTGGGTTATTGAGTAGTAACTCCTTAACTTTAACGACTTCTTCACTTAGTGTGGCTGAGAAAAGTAAATTCTGACGTTTGCGAGGCATCAATTGCAACAATTGTTTCATTTGCTTCTGGAAGCCCATGTTCAACAATTTGTCGGCTTCATCTATTACCAAGGTGTCAATATTGGATAAGTGCACCGCGTTCGATTCGATCAGGTCTATTAGTCTTCCAGGAGTAGCAACTAAAATATTTACGTCCCTCATTCGCATCATTTGTGGATTGATGGAAACCCCACCAAAAACCGCCATTGTTTTAAGAGGAACAGGTAAATCTTGCGTAAAGGTTTTAAAAACTTCTTCAACCTGTAGTGCTAGTTCTCGAGTAGGCACTAAAACTAATACATCTACATGACGGTTTTCATAATACCGTTTGTTCTGTTGTTGCATAAGAATTGGGAGCACATAACTCGCCGTTTTACCGGATCCCGTTTTAGCGATTCCCAAGACATCTTGCCCGTTCATGATTTCAGGAATTGCCTTTTCCTGTATTGGGGTTGGTTTCTCAAAGTTTAACTTTTTAAGTGTGTGGAGAAGCGCAGATGTGATGTTTAGAGATTTAAATGACATAAAGAGCGGGTTGAACTATAATTAAGTTGACTACTTGGGAACGCAAAGCTACGATTTCCATTTAAGAGTACGATTTTTAAAGGAGGTTTATAATCTCTCCGTCCGTTTAGTTGATGCTCTACTTTAGATTTAGTACTATTACTCAGCACTAATGCTTCCTGATTTTTCTTTTTCATCAATGGTAATTCCAATGCGAATGATCTCATATGGAACCTCTTCTTTCAGGTGTTCATAAATTGGTTTTAGGGCACTTGTATCACCAAGTTCATTAACTGCAGTTCTTACTTTTTCCAATTCTTCTGAACTTATGTATTGCATTAAATCAATATCCTTACCATCTAGATATAGCTTTGCTAAGTGGGAAAATATAGTAGGTTTTTTCAGAGATCTTCGCTCGCATATTTCATCAATGGACCATCCTTCTTTATACAGTTTATATGTGATTTCGAAGGTGTCTAAGTTGCCATCGACATGTTGCTTAATTGCATCCAGAAATTGTTCTCCGTAGCGATTCTTTTTAATTTCACTAATTCCAGAAATAGCAAGGAGGTCTTCGTCCGTTAATGGTTTTTGATGCACCATTTCCCATAGCGTGCTATCATGAAAAATCACGTATGCAGGTACATTTTTTTCTACGGATAAATCTTTCCGAACTTTACGAAGTTTTTCGAAAAGCTGTTCATGGTCTGGTAAGTTTTTCCCCTCAACTTTCTCTTTCTTCTTTTTATTTTTAAGAATAGGTTTGGTCAGTTCGAGCGTTTTCTTTCCAGTTAAAATTTCTTTTCCATGCGGCGTAATTTTTAATACAAAATGTTCATCGAATGCCATTTCTACTGCTCCATGATTCATCAATTGAGTAATGTAATTTTGCCATTCAAAATAGCTATGATCCGCGCCAGCTCCATAGGTTTTAATTTGATCATATCTTTTGTCCAAAAGATCTTTGTTTTTGGAACCTCGAAGCACGTTTATAAGCATTACCGATCCTACACTCTCTTGAAGTCGTACAATTGCGGAGAGTGCTTTTTGAGCAATTACGGTTCCATCAAAGAAAGTAGGTGGGTTTTTACAAACGTCGCAGTTACCACAATTTTCCTCTAAGTGTTCACCAAAATAGGAAAGTAAAACGCGTCGTCGACAGGAAGTAGATTCTGCCAGTTGTTGCATCCTACGCAGTTTTTCCGTTAGAATTTCTGATTGAGCACTTTCTGCCGCAAATTGACTCAAGATCATGAGATCACCAATGTTGAAATACAACAGTGTATCACTAGGCAGTCCATCTCGACCTGCTCTTCCAATTTCTTGATAATAGCTTTCTATATTTTTTGGGAGGTTGAAATGAATTACCCATCGCACATTAGATTTGTCAATCCCCATTCCAAAGGCAATAGTAGCGCAGATAATTTGCAGGTCATCATTTACAAAGTCTTCTTGAATTTTATGACGTGTATCTGGATCGAGCCCTGCATGATAAGCTTTGGCGGGAATTTCTGCATTATTCAACGCTTCTGAAAGTTGCTCAGTACCTTTTCTACTAAGGCAATAAATAATTCCAGATTGACCGGTTCGATCTTTTATGAACTGTACAATTTGTTTGATTTTCTCCTTTTTCGAAACATTTTGTTGAACATCTAAGCTGAGGTTTTTACGATTGAAAGAGGAAATAAAGGTCTCGGGATTTATTAATCCAAGTTGTTCGATAATGTCATTTCTAGTTGCTTTATCGGCCGTAGCCGTTAGCGCTAGAAAAGGAATATGTTTCATTTTCTTACGCAACGCTGATAGTTGACCATATTCAGGTCGAAAATCATGGCCCCACATTGAAACGCAATGAGCCTCATCTATTGCAATAAAAGAAATAGGAGCATCCTTGAAAACATTATCAATGGTAGTAATCAGTCGTTCAGGGGAGATGTATAGCATTTGAATTTCTCCCTTCCTAACTTGATTGGCAATTTCTATTTGTTGATCATAACTTATAGTGCTGTTAAAATATTCAGCTTTAATACCATTTGCCTTGAGTGCAGAAACTTGATCTTTCATAAGAGAGATTAAGGGTGAAACCACAATGGTGGTACCTTCTAACATTAATGCAGGTATTTGATAACATAAAGACTTTCCTCCGCCCGTTGGCATCAGTACTAAAGCATCTTTTTTGTCAAGAACGGTTTGAATGATTTCTTCCTGCATCGGTCGAAATTGATCATAACCAAAGTGTTTTTTAAGGATCTGGGAAGCTGCTTGTATCATTTAATGTACTATCTGATCTTTATTAAAGATACACAATAGGAAAATAATATTAATTAAAAATGTTAAAAAGATTACGATTTACCAGAACTGGGGAGTAAGGTGTTGATGGAGAACGTTGTATTACAGAAATAGTAGAAAAGAGCTAAAGCTCTGATTTTGAAATAAGAATACCAATCTTCTGAATTTAGAAGATTGGTATTTAAGTTTTGCGGAGTTTTAAATAACTAAAGATTACCGTACTCCATTCGATTATTGTTCTGTAACTGTGGTGAGAAGCATAGTCGAACTCACCATTTATAAAAATGCTTGCAGGGCTTACATACCCATTAGTTTCTAGTTCTAATTTACGATCCATACTACACCGGAAAATTAAAGTTCCAGAATATGCACAAGTGCCATTACCTTCATTTGCTTTTGGGTCATAATTATCAGCAAATGCATCGGTGCGGCCAGATGTTTTCTTACAAGCGTTAATCATAACTTCCATTTAGAAACTAGATTGGGCTATGCAATAGGAAGACATTATGATCAATTTTCGATGGATGATAAGGTTAGTCTGGCGTGATAACAGAACTGTAAAAAGTCCAGCGCTTAATAAAGGAGCATTTTTGAATGTGAGATTGGTCTATAGTTTACCAATAAATTAAGCATTGATTGAGAAAAGATTACTTCATAAAAGATGTTGGCATATGCCGCGAAATAAGACTAAATCAACTCATACTGAATCTCCATTGTAACCTCTTCCGTTGGGATTTCTATATAATATTTTAAGTCTTCGGTAAGATCACTATCATAAAGATATGGGTTGACTTCAAAATCAAAAGTAACATCTCCCCAAGTGCCAAAAAGCGTTAATAATGTGAGTGTAATTTTAGTGTTGTTTTGGTTTAATCTATAGCTTGGCCTAAAGCGAAGTTGAGCGCCAATTAAACTGCTAGACGTAACATAACCTAGGTCACCTGAACCCTCGTCATTAACTTTTAGAACTACGGATTTGCTCATATGTCCTCCTTCTGAATTATAAACTCGGATCTCTTTAAATCGATATTCCCTAACCACCACCGAACGAGTTAGAAAACTTTTGTCTCCATGTTTGTTGATTGCGCTTTGCGATATTTCATAAGTTCCTGGATTCGTATATTGATGAATAGGATCAGTTTCTTGAGAGTGATTTCCATCTTTAAAATCATACTCGATAAAATCATAACCCTCTGAGCAATTAGTGATTTTAAGGTTCTCAGCAATAAAGACCGTGTCTTTATTGATTTCTAAACAGGCCATAGGTTCTTTTGGTTTACATCCGATTAAGCCAAAACCAAAAGAAATGAACAGAAGTAATGATATTTTCATGCTTATTTTGTTCATGGTCTATCTAATGTTACGTGATAATAGATTTCAACTCCTAATCCAGTTTCCTCATCAAATCCTTCTAAAAGATTTGTAGCACCAGTGAGGTCCGTATCGCTTAACTTAAATTCAAAAGTTGATTCGTAACTCATACCACCAGTGACGTTTAGAAAAAGGTCTAAAATAACTTCTTTTTCTATTCTTATTGGGACAGGAAAATGTATACCATCAACTCCCATCCCAAACTCAGCATCGTAATGACTTACATAATTCCCATTGACGCGTTGACCTCTGTGGTGAGCGTTAGAGGTTAGACTTTCGGGAAAAATAGTTTTAATGCTGTCAATTTCAGCTCCCCAAACTTTTATTGGAAAAGAGGTTTCATTATAATTTCCTTCATGATCAAGTACTTTCATGCGGATATTATATTCTCCGGATTGAGAGTAGGAGTGAGTTGGATTGGAGATATTCGAAGAATTGCCATCGCCAAAATCGAACTCGGTTGTTACATAGTCCTCAGAGCAGTTTTCAAATTGCAGCAATTGGAATTCATATACATCACCAGACTCCATATGAAGACAAGCAGTAGGTTCTGTTTTTCTACAACTTGTTATGAACAGCACCAAGCATACTCTTGAAACCCATAACAACGACCACGATATTTTGTTTAATACTATATTCATTATTGTCCTATTTCAAATTTAACTTTTGCCCTAACTACGTTTACCTCGTCATAGAATTCTACTGATAAACTATTTTCATCTAAAGAATTGTATGGATTAATTTTCCACCTTTCTCCATACCATGTATAACCATTATCGGAGAGCACAAGGTTAAATTCGTGTCCATCTACAGCCATTGAAACGGGCTGAGCGAGTTTAAAATTTGCCCAGTTGGTTTGCTCGTCCGTTTTGTTGAATGAGAGATATGGGTTTAAATCAACATAAGCTTCTACCAGTGTATTCTGGTTGTTAACTGTGACATTCTCGACTTCGAATTCAGTTAATTTATATTCGTTTATAGTAATAGGTATGGTACTTATAGATGTACTACCATCTACGTTGGTAGCAGTCATTTTTACTTCGTAAATACCCACTTCATCAAAAATATGTGTTGGATTAGAGATGGTAGATGTGTTCCCATCTCCAAAATCGAATTGGGCGGTTACATAATCTTCGGAACAGTTTGTGAAGGTTAAAACTTCGCCTTTAAGAGCGGTACTCTTATCAACAGTAACACACGAGGTTGGTTCTTTGGCGCCGCATTGGAAAAATAGAATAGCCGCTGAACTTAGAATAGTAAAATAAATTTTTCGCATAGTTAATAACGGTTTACATAAAGAAGACAATGATGTTTGAGAAACAGTTGCCTGATAGATGTTCTACTTGATGCGGTTTGGTCTTTGAATAGTTATTTGTGT
>JAHDFW010000188.1 GCA_020627945.1 Cytophagales bacterium | reverse complement strand
ACACCTAAGATTTCAGCAACCATACCATGTACCTGACCGCTGTTAAAATCAGAAGTTTCACGTCCCATTAGGATCATGTCGAATTGATTTTCTGTGGCATATTTCGCTATTTCTTTAGCAACGAAAAGAGCATCAGTAGGAGCAGCGTTAATTCTAACCGCACTATCCGCACCGATTGCTAAAGCCTTTCTAATTACTGGTTCAGTGTCTGCTTCTCCAACATTCAATACAGTAACAGTAGCACCGTTTGATGCTTTTAAGTCAACTGCTTTTGAAAGTGCATAGTCATCGTAAGGGCCAATAACAAATTGAACACCGTTCTTATCCAATGCAGTATTATCTGCAGTGAACTGGATTTTTGTGGTTGTATCCGGAACGGAACTTATACATACTAAAATCTTCATTGTTTATTTATATTCTTTGGGATAAATAATTCTTTATCTGCCCGCGAAATTATCAAATTAATGAGTGAATTGGAAGGATAATTCGCTTTTAATTAATGTAGATTTTTGAGGAAAGAGATCATACGTAGTTTTTCGCTTTAGAAATGATTATTTTCAGTAATTTTACGGCTCTGAACGCTACTAATAGTATTCTCAGCATAATTAACTTGATTAACCAATGGACGCAAATACTCGAATAGAACAATTAGAATCTTTTTACAAACAGGATCCAAACGATGCGTTTACGATTTATGCATTGGCTACGGAATATAAAAAGAGTAATAAAGACAAGGCTTTAGAGTATTTCGAAATTTTACTTAACGACCACCCTAACTATACGGGTACCTATTATCATGTTTGTAAATTGTATGAAGACTTGGGCAAAGAAGAATTAGCGGGTAAATATTATCGCATAGGTTTACAGATTTGCCAAAAAGAAGGTAAGATGCATGCTTTTTCTGAATTGCAGCAAGCCTTTAATAAGTTTCAAGGATTAGATTACGAAGACGAGGTTTAATAATACAAAGGTCTCAATCGAATTCCGTTTATTCGATTCAATTCAACTCCTGGGAAAGGCACTTTTACCAAATTAAGAGCTCTAAAGAGTCTTTGCATCCAAACTTTCTTAGTTGGAATCCTAGTAAAGTCAACATCTAGAGATAAAATATACTGACGATATCTTTCGAAGTGGGGAAGAGGTTGTCCTCTATACCATCTCGGGTTAACGAACTCACCTAACATTCCATTAGCACTATAACCTAATGAAAGGTTTAGCCATGCGGGTATTTTATCTGACCCTGTTATATCTTGTAAATTGAGTGAAAGCCAATAAGTATGCGCATTGTAGTCCAGAAAGAAATGTTGAATTGGCGTGTCGCCGAAATACGCGGGGTAATAAGGTGGGTAAATACTAGGTGAGTATGAAAATTTCAGAAGAGCAACTTGTCGGTCAAACGCAGCGGTTTGAAATGTGAAAAGTGTTGCACCCAAAGTATTTGCAATCATGTCTGGCCAAGAAAATCCCCAACCTTCATAGAGACCGTCAAAGATTTCTATAGGTGTTTGAAATATGAGTCCCATTGGTCCGCCATATAAAAGAGCTTTATTTTTAGGTACGCCTGCAACCCTTAAGGCGTGATATGCATAATAACTTTCCCAGTAAGCACCATATGCATGTCCCCATTTGTCAATCTGCAGATAACCTTTTGCATCATTATAATAATGAAAAGGAACTCTTTGGTGATCCTTGTACCAAATAAAACTCAGGAATGATATTCCAGCTGTATATGAACCTACGGTAAGACCAACAGTTGTTTTAAGTTTTCGTTTATTGAGTGAATCTGGATATTGAAAGTTAACCTTTGATTGGCTGAATGAAACTCTACAAATTAATACCAGAATTATTAGAAGGAGAGTGGTTTTAAGTTTCATTATAAAAAAGTATCTGCTGTACTTGGTTCTTGGACGAACGTATAGTGGACAAGGTTGCAATTAAAACAAAATCCCTGCTTGATTAATAAACCAAGCAGGGATTTTGAACTTATAAATGAAGAAAAATCCTTATTTAATTATACAGAGAAGCTTTCGCCACATCCGCATGTTCTTGAGGCATTTGGGTTAAAGAAATGGAAGCCTTTACCATTTAATCCATCTGAAAAATCCAGAGTAGAATCACATAGGTACAAGAAACTTTTCATGTCTACGACCATTTTCATTCCCTTATCCTCAAACTCTTGATCCATTGGTTGAGATTCATTGTCAAAATCCATGTTATAGGAAAGACCTGAACAACCACCTCCGCTTACCGATACTCTTAGGAAATATTCTCCATTAAGACCTTCTGCAGTCATTAGTTCGGTAACTTTTTCTAATGCTTTATCTGTAATTTGCATATAACTTTACTTTAAGTTGATACGGCTTACTACCCGATAATTACTTTTCTAGCGGCTCTAAACCGTTTTTCTCACGATAATCGTTGATTGCATGCTTAATAGCATCTTCTGCAAGTACCGAACAGTGAATTTTCACTGGAGGTAATGCCAGTTCTTCTACGATTTCCATGTTGTCTATTGCTAATGCTTCGTCAATGGTTTTTCCTTTCAACCATTCGGTTGCAAGAGAAGAGGAAGCAATCGCAGATCCACATCCAAAAGTTTTGAATTTAGCATCTTTGATTTCATTTGTTTCCTCGTCTACTTCAATTTGAAGACGCATTACGTCACCACACTCTGGAGCTCCAACAAGACCAGTTCCCACTGATTTTTTCTCTTTGTCCAAAGTACCCACGTTTCTAGGGTTGTTGTAGTGATCGATTACTTTATCTGAATAAGCCATGTTTCAATGTTGATTTATGGTTTTTTAATTCTATTTAATTTATTAACGTATTCTTATTTAGAAAGGTTCTAAATAAACAAACTTTTTTAGTGTTCTTCCCACTCAATGGTGCTAAGGTCAATTCCGTCCTTAAACATTTCCCAAAGAGGAGACATTTCTCTAAGTTTCGTTACAGCTTCCTTAACGTGATTAATTGCGTAATCTACTTCTTCTTCTGTGGTAAATCTACCAAGACCAAAACGAAGTGAAGAGTGCGCTAAATCATCGCTTAGTCCAAGTGCTTTAAGAACATAAGATGGTTCAAGTGATGCTGAAGTACATGCAGATCCACTGGATACAGCAATATCTTTAACTCCCATCATTAGACCTTCTCCTTCAACGTATGTGAATGAAATATTACTGATATGCGGAAGACGGTGCTCAACAGAACCGTTAATATAAGATTCTTCAAGCTGGCTCAATTCCTTCTCCAACTTATCTCTCATACCAGATAGACGAGCTGTTTCTGACTCCATTTCGTCATTACAAAGTTGACAAGCCTTCCCTAATCCAACAATTCCTGGAACATTAAGCGTTCCACTTCTCATTCCACGCTCATGACCACCACCATCGATTTGTGCAGTTACTTTAACTCTAGGGTTCTTACGACGTACATATAATGCTCCAACTCCTTTAGGACCATAGATTTTATGTCCTGAAAGTGCTAACAAGTCGATTCCATCTGCTTGAACATCAACTGGTATTTTTCCTACAGCCTGTACAGCATCAGTCATGCAAAGAATATTGTGCTTACGACATATTGCAGAAATCCCTTTAATATCTTGAACAACACCGATTTCATTGTTAGCATACATAATGCTTACCATGATGGTTTTGTCCGTAATAGCGTTTTCTATGTCTTCTAATTTAACACGACCATCAGCTTGTGGATCAAGGTAAGTTACTTCACCACCTGCTTTCTCTACTCTTTTACAAGCATCAAGAACAGCTTTGTGTTCTGTTTTACACGTGATAATATGGTTTCCCTCAGAAGCATACATTTCAAACGCACCTTTGATTGCAAGGTTGTCCGATTCTGTAGCCCCAGAAGTGAAAATTATTTCTTTTGGCGAACAATTGATCAATTTAGCAATTTGCTCTCTTGCATAATCCACCGCCTCTTCTGCTGCCCAACCAAAGCTATGGTTACGTGATGCAGCATTACCGTACAAGTTCGTCATGTATGGCATCATCGCTTCCAATACCCTAGGATCCATTGGGGTAGTAGCGTTATTGTCCAGATATATTGGTAAATTCATTGTACTTTTCTTAGTTTCGTGATGCAAAGATAAAATATTATTTAGAATAATTATAAATAAGGATGAATAAAATAGAGCATATTGGAATTGCGGTTTCTGACATTACTAAGGCTACAGAGTTATATGAACAACTTTTGAACGTGGAGAGTTATAAATCTGAAGCGGTTGAAAGTGAAGGAGTGAACACCGTGTTTTTTAAGGTAGGTGAGAGTAAAATAGAATTGCTCGAGGCTACTAGAGAGGATAGTCCTATTGCAAAATATATCGAAAAGCGTGGAGAGGGGATTCATCATATTGCATATGATGTGACGGACATTCGGGTGGAAATGGAACGACTGAAAAACGCTGGGTTTAGGTTGTTGAATGAAGAACCAAAAAGAGGGGCAGATAATAAATTAGTTTGTTTTTTACATCCAAAATCTGCGAACGGAGTACTTGTTGAGCTTTGTCAGGAAATTAGAGAGTAATTGAACTATTTAGTTTAATCCATAGTTTTAATAATTATTGCATTTTTTAAAGATTTTCTGAAGTATGGAGTTGTTGAAAACATATATAGATAGCTTTCTAGGGACATTAAACTGGACATGGAACTTAATTTCTTTCAATGAAATATGGTACAAAAACTATTTTTATGGATTGATATTGATATCATTGGTAGTTTGGTTTTTGGAATTAATGTTTCCCTGGAGGAAAGATCAGTCTGCCTTCCGTAAGGACTTTTGGCTTGATGGGTTTTACATGTTTTTCAATTTCTTCGTGTTCTCAATTTGTGTTGCAGGACTTTATGCAGTAATTGAATTATTAGCAAAAAAGGTTGGGTTTGGAATGGATTCTATTGCGTTGATCAATCTAGGAAAGTACCAATGGTGGATCGCATTACCTGTATTTTTTGTTTTGAATGATTTTGTACAGTGGTTTACGCATGTTCTATTACATAGATATCGATTCTTTTGGAACTTTCACAAGGTACATCATTCGGTAGAAGAGATGGGATTTGCCGCTCATCTGCGATATCACTGGATGGAGAATATTCTGTATAAACCTTTAAAAACTCTAATTGTAATGTTGATCGGTGGATTTGAACCTGAACAAGCTTATATGATTCACTTTTTTGCGATCACAATTGGACATCTCAATCATGCGAATATTCGAATTACGTGGGGGCCATTAAAGTATGTGTTCAATAATCCAGTAATGCATATCTATCACCATGCTAAACACTTGCCTGAAGAAAGAATGCCAGGTGTAAACTATGCTATTAGTCTTAGTTGTTGGGATTACATTTTTAAGACTGCTTATATTCCACAAAGTAAAGATGGGGGAATTGAGCTAGGTTTTGATGGAATTGAAGAATACCCTAAAACCTTTTTTGCACAGATTATATCTGGTTTTAAATCTAAGTAGTTTTATAACTAGCTGGATTTTAACCGCTTTAACTAATTAATAGTTAATCTTACTTTGCAGGAGGTTCTTCATCACCAAACGAAATTCTTTTCTCCATAGCCTCTGGTGTTGTAATTTCGTGCTTGTAAATGAAAATTAGGTATAGTCCGATTAAGACTGGAATTATACTTAGAGTTTGCCCCATATTTATCATTAACCCTTCCTCAAAATCCTCTTGAACTTCTTTGAGGAATTCGTACAAGAATCGTAACGTGAAGAGCACTGCTAAAAATATTCCGAAGATCATTCCTTCTTTTTTACGAATTTCAGTTTTGAAGAATACTAAAAGTAGAGCAGCAAAAATGATCAAACAGGAAAGAGCTTCATATAATTGAGCTGCATGTCTAGGGATCCCGTGAGTTTTCATGGTGAAGGCCTTATTCTGAATATCATAGTCCAAGGAAAAGTCCCTTTCTAAAAAGACCATGTCAAGTTTTGTGTTGAGGTTATTGGCTTGATTTACCCTGACTACTGCAGCAACAGCACCTTGTTTATCTTCTGGAGTAAGACTACCATCCATCCATTTCAAACGAACTTCATATTCTGGTAAATTCATTCCTTTAAAGTCATGTTCTTCTCCAGTTGCTTTAATTTTTTCAACCTTCAAAGCACCACCTGTTACTCCATCAACCATATTATCGAAATTCTTAGCAAAAACGAAAGCATAAGATGCGTCAGTAGGCTTACCTGTAATTTCAGAATTCATAAGATTTCCCACCCGTATTAAACATCCTGATATAGCAACGGCAATTACTAAACGGTCTACCATCCATAGATACCCGAGAGGGTGTTTTCGATTAAAAAGATACAAGGCCAAACATATTCCTATTGCTGCACCATGGCTTGCCAATCCTCCTTCCCAGATGTACAGAATTTCATGCGGGTTTTTGAAATAATGCCAACCTTCATTATAAAACAAACAATGTCCAAGTCGTGCACCTATAATGGTACCAAGAATAATATACATGGTAAGGCTTTCGACCAATTTTTTACTAACACCATCTTTAGCGAAAAGTTTTTCCATCACAAAACCACTGAGTACAAAAGCAAGTGCCCAACTAATTCCATAATAACGAGGAGCAAACTCCTCCATGCCTAGAAAGTCTGTGATCCTAAAAATAGCTGGATCAACGTTCCATGTGATAAATCCTAAATTCATGCGACAAAGATATAGATTTGGATCATTTAACGATTCTAATTGATTTTAATTTTATAGAAATCGTGATTTGGTCGAATTTTTGATTTCTTATTCAGAGTTGATTTATAGATTGCAACCGATTCTAAAGAATAAGATATGTGGAGACGTATAAACCTAATTAAAGCGACTTTGACCATTGTACTGCTGGTTATAATTTCAGTTGTATCTGTTAGCGCACATCCATTTTACGTTTCGGTAATGGAGCTGGAACAAAACCCCAAGACGGGTAATTATGAGATAAGTCTGAAGTTTTTTGTTGATGACTTGGAGAAAGGTATGAATAGGAATGGCTTTGGTGCATTGTTTCTTGGAGAGGATAATGAAATAGCTACGGCCGATTCACTAATAGAATCTTATATCAGAACAAAATTTAGTATTGGTAATGGTGAAGTAGACTTTCATTATAATGTTCTAGGAAAGCAAGTTGAAAACGAGGATCTATACCTTTTTATAGAGGTAACACCAGAACAGGGAGAATTACAACGATTAGAGATTAGAAACACTGTTCTTTTTGAAATTTATGAGACTCAAACTAATATCATTCACCTGAAGAGAAATGGTCAGATAAATAGCCTTATGCTTGATAAGTCTAAACCTCAAGGAGTTTTTGAGTTTTGATCAAAGGGAAATATTCCATATGTTTGTTAGTATGAAGTCATGGGCGATACTACCAATTTTTGTTCTTTTCGGGCTGTTTTTAATTGCTCCAGTTACCAAAACTTACGCACAATCCGAAAGTCATTTGTCGAGTGAACTTCTTGCTCAGAATGATACATTGAGAGATTTTCAAGAAAAACTGATACATGAAAATGAAGTCATGCAGCACGACATGGACGAACTTTCACAAACCAATAAGAAGTTCAAGATTTTCTCCATTATCATTGTTTTTTTTACCTTAATATTTATTTCGCTTATTCTCTATAATTCTGTTAAGTCAAAGAGTGTAAGTAAGGAGATTATTGACAAGAATCGAGCTCTTGTTGAAGCACAACAGAGTCAATTGGATCAACGAAATTTTGAGTTAGAACAAGGTTTGCTTTACGCTCGTAGAATTCAGGAGGCTGTACTGCCTTTAGAAGATGATATTAAAAATGACTTCGAAGATGCTTTTGTGCTTTTTGAGCCAAAGAATGTGGTAAGTGGTGACTTTTACTGGTTTTATAAATTAGGAGGTCTTAAAATATTGTCAGTTTTAGATTGTACTGGACATGGAATTGCTGGTGGTTATATGGCCCTTTTAGGAAATGAGATCCTGAATAAGATAGTGGAAGATCCTTCGGTAAGTAATTGTGGTCATGCACTAACGCATATGAATTTACAGTTGGTGCAGTCTTTTTCAAAAATAAATGATAGCAATCAACTTATTGATGGAATGGAGGTGGCCTTATGCGCTATAAACGAAGAAAAACAAGTGATTGAGTATGCTGGTGCCTATCGAGATTTATATTTAATACGTGATGGAGAACTACAAATTATTGGAGGAGATTCCAAACAAATAGGAGTGGATAAAGGTCTTAGAAAGCAGTTTAATCAGAAGGAACTACCGATTCAAAAAGGTGATCAAATTTATCTTTTCACAGATGGATATGTTAATCAATTTGGAGGAGTTGAAGGGAAGAAGTTTAAATATAAAGGGCTTCAAAAGTTGTTGCTCGAAATTTGCAAGGAGCCCATGGAAAAGCAGCGCGACTTACTTCTTTCGGCTCACATAGAGTGGAAAGGAACTACTGAGCAAATTGATGATATTTGCATCGTTGGAATTAAGAT
>JAHDFW010000187.1 GCA_020627945.1 Cytophagales bacterium | reverse complement strand
ATTTCCACAAATTACTCGAAGAAAAACAGGCTCCTCTTATGATTTCGGGGCCATGCAGTGCAGAACATGAAGCACAGGTGTTAGAATCGTTCGAAGTACTTTCAAAATTGAAGGTAGATATTATCCGATTCGGTGTTTGGAAACCTAGAACAAGGCCAGGTAGTTTTGAAGGGATAGGCTACAAAGCGCTCGAATGGATTGCAGCAGCTAAGAAGAAATTCCCAGGAGTGAAAGTGGCTGTAGAAATAGCATCGGATCAACATATTCGAGAAGTACTAGCACATGATATTGATGTAGTTTGGATTGGAGCTCGAACAACGGTTAATCCATTTGCGGTTCAAGAACTAGCATATTCGTTGAAAGGAATGGGCTTACCTGTAATGGTTAAAAATCCAATTAATCCAGATCTTGCACTTTGGGTTGGGGCAGTAGAGCGAATCATGAATGTTGGAATAACAGATGTTGCTGCCATTCATCGTGGCTTTTCAACGTATAATCCAGTTAAGTACAGGAATGTTCCTCAGTGGCAAATCCCTATTGAATTTAGACATTTTCTTCCAGAGATTCCATTGATCTGTGACCCAAGTCATATTGCAGGAAAACGAGACCTGGTTATGGAAGTTTCTCAAAAAGCACTCGACCTTAATTTTGATGGATTAATGGTAGAAGTTCACCCTGATCCACCGAATGCCTTGAGTGATCCTAAACAACAAATTTATTTAAGTAAGTTTGGAGAGTTTATAGATAGTTTGGTATTGCGTAGAGAGAAGTTTGTAGATGAAGCATTAATTGATCGTTTAACAGAACTTCGAGAAAAAATCAATGGGCTGGATGTGAAAATTATTGATTTGTTGGCAAAAAGAACAGGACATATTAGGGAGATTGGTAAGTATAAAAAGGATAAAAATGTCGCTGTTTACCAGCCTGAGCGTTGGAAAGAAATAATTGAATCACGACCAAATTGGGCAAAGGACAAAGAAGTATCTGAAGAGTTTATAACTGAACTATATAAATTGATTCATGATGAGTCGATCCGTGTTCAAACTGAAATTTCTGAATAAATAAGTAATTAAACGCAATGACTAAGAGCGTACCATATAATATTCATTTCGATAAAATCGAAAGATCACTTAATGCTTTTTTAAGAATAAATTCATTCTCGAAAGTAGCCGTTTTGGTTGACGAAAATACGAAGCAACATTGTTATTCAAAGGTTGTAGGATTTTTACCGGAACACACATTGATAGAAATCAAATCTGGTGAAGTAAATAAAACGTTAGATACGGCTGTTCAGATTTGGCAAGAAATGACAAATGCCGAATTCGATCGAAAAGCATTACTGATAAATCTTGGAGGCGGAGTAATAGGTGATATGGGAGGCTTTTGTGCTGCTACTTACAAACGAGGAATTAGTTTTGTACAAGTTCCTACCACATTACTTTCTCAAGTAGATGCAAGCGTAGGAGGGAAATTAGGAATTGATTTTCAGGGGTTTAAAAATCATATTGGAATGTTTGAGCATCCTCAAGCTGTGTTTATTGATGTTGAATTCTTAAAGACGTTGCAACCTCGAGAATTCAATTCAGGAGTTGCTGAAATTATTAAACATGCTTTAATAAAGGATGAAATCCATTTTGATTATTTGGTCCAAACTACAACGGAATTTAATGTTGAGGCTGTAGTTGAGAGATCTGTTAATATTAAAAAGTCATTCGTAGAAGAAGATTTTAAAGAAAGTGGAGTACGTAAAGCACTTAATTTTGGTCATACTATTGGTCACGCAATTGAGTCGGAATTATTGGGCACGGAACGAGAAATATTACATGGTGAAGCCGTTGCTGCAGGAATGATTTGCGAATGCCATATAGCACTACAGCGAGGTTTGATAAAAGAAGATGTTCTGGAACGAACTATTCATTTAATAAATCAGTTTTTTAACCATGTTGAAATTGAAACCAATGAATTCTCATCTCTGATTGCACGAATGCTTCAGGACAAAAAGAATTCTGATGGAAAGATTAATTGTACTTTACTTACCGCAATTGGACAATTCGAAATTGATCAATGGGTGTCCGTTGATGAAATTGAAAAAGCTTTAAAAAATTACCAAACACTTGAAAAATAAGAGATGTTAGAACTTGAAATACCAGCGTCAAAAAGTATTAGCAATCGTGCGTTGATTGTTAATGCCATAACGGGAAACAAGTGTGACTTATATAATCTTTCTACTGCTAGAGACACTCAGACCATGATTCGTCTTTTATCGGAAGAAGGCGAGGTGAAAGATGTTTTAGACGCAGGAACTGTAATGCGGTTTCTTACAGCTTATTATAGCATAATTGGATCTAAAAGGGTGTTGCAGGGGACCGATAGAATGCATCAACGACCTATCAAGATTTTGGTAGATCAGTTAAATGCTTTGGGGGCAAAAATTTCTTATTTGGAGAAAGATGGATATCCTCCATTAAGTATTAATGGTTACACTCCACTCAATGCTAATTTAAAAATGGCAATGGAAGG
Organism: Cytophagales bacterium; assembly: GCA_020627945.1. Taxonomy (GTDB): domain Bacteria; phylum Bacteroidota; class Bacteroidia; order Cytophagales; family JAHDFW01; genus JAHDFW01. Next base: position 5,985 of record JAHDFW010000187.1, on the reverse strand, counting down.
TTCGGTAAGTAGTCAGTATATTTCAGCTGTTTTGATGATAGCACCTATGTTGAAAGGGAGTTTGGAATTGTCTCTTACTGGCAAGGTTAATTCTAAACCATATATTCAAATGACGCTTGATGTTATGAAGCATTTTGGTGTTCGATCTGAGTGGAGAGATAATACGGTTGTAATTAGTAAACAAGAATATGAACCAGCAGAGTTAACCATAGAGCCAGATTGGTCTTCCGCTTCTTATTGGTATTCATATGTTTCAATATCTGGAAATCCTATTTTCTTGAAAGGGTATGCTAAAGAATCCTTGCAAGGAGATTCAGTCATAGCAGATATTTATAAATCTTTTGGTGTTACTACGGAATTCAAAGCAGACGGTATTTCTTTGACTTTTGATGCTAATGCCGTTACTAGGTCAGTATTAGAATTGGATTTTGCACATTGTCCAGATATGGTTCAAACGGTTTTGGTTACAGCAGCATTTCATAACGTGAATATGGAACTGACAGGAGTTGAGTCCTTAAGAATCAAAGAGACAGATCGTGTAAAGGCAATGCAATCTGAATTGGCGAAAATTGGTGCAGTAGTGATTGATAAAAATGAAAGTGAGATTGCTTTAAACTCAGAAGGAACTAAGATCCCTTCCAAACTGGACATTCATACCTATGAAGATCACAGAATGGCCATGGCTTTTACTCCGTTAAGATCGGTAGTAGAAGTAACATTTGATGATGAATCTGTGGTAAATAAGTCTTACCCAAGCTTCTGGGAAGATTGCGAAAAGGTTTATATATAAATTTCAATTCCAGTAAAAGAAAGAATAGGAATGTAGATCATGATGCGGATTGCGATTGTAACCCAAATTGATTTTAATAAAGAATAACCTATCACCTTTCGAATAGATAATATCATGATTATCCAGCTCCACGTTATACCTATCATTCGAATAATGCTGTTTAGAGGAGGTAGAATATCTAATTGATTAACAAGATATTTGGTAATAAGATATGGCAAGACTGGGAATGTGAAAATAGCCAAGGCATTGATAAAACTTAATTTATCCAAATTTCTACCACTCACATATAGCTGAAGTAGATAGGCAGATACTAAATTTACAACCAAAAAACCTAAGAAAAAGCCTACAAAATAAACCGAGAATTCTTGGTTGGTAGTAAGTTCCATTTGGGGCAAAGTAGACTGCCAGTTAACCCCAAGACAAAGAAAAGAAGCTAAAATAAAAGTAGTCCAAACTTCAGTTTTAAATTGTTTTCTTCCACGGTTGGTTTCAGAAAAACTCCAGTCAGGATTGTAAGGGGTAATTATTAGGTAAAGTATGGATCTCATTTTTATTTATTGCCACCTCTTAAATACTTTGGGATATTTTAATTGAAACTCGGGTTCAAGGAAGCTGACATAATCAGGGTTTTTCAATAGTTCTGGAGATGAAATATTTTCTTCAATTTTTACTGTAGGATACAGGATTTGCCCAGTTTTCTTTCCGAACGACCTACTCAATAATTCATTAATGGTTAGCCTTGTTACAGCGCCAGGTACAAAATCAAGTTGAGATATATAATCTGGATTATTTATTACCTTTTCAAATGTAGTTCTGCCTTGTAAAATAATAAACTCAGAAAACTCCGAATAAAACTTACCATTGATTTTTCTGAAAATATATCCATGAAGGTAATATAGATTTTTACTGCTTAATAAATTCTTACGTTGATGTAAGGAGTTGTTGAATCTTAGAACCCAATCAGCTGTCACGCTCTCTAAGTGCATTTTAAATTCAGAAGTTTTCAATGTTCCTCCTTCAATTTTTAAAAAGTCTATAGCGTCCCAAAAAGCTTTGTCTTCCATCACTTCTTGTGTGAAAAACGGTGATTCTTCTAGGTTTAAAGATTCTTTATTCCAGATCATACGTCTTAGTTGAGCATAGCCAAAGTTAGTTTTAATGAAATACAACTCTATGAGCACAGCCACTATGATCCACATAGCAACCCAACATATTAATATTAGGATTATGAGTTGCTTAGGTTCTTTTTCCATTGGTGCGTATACGTCTGGAAAATTGTACTTTAGAACCAAGTTCACAAAACATAATGCAATTACTAGGGCACCAGCGGTATGGAAAATAATTAAAGAACCACGAAGCTTATCGCTTATTAGATGCTCCGGTGCATTTGAGTAAACTAATAATTTACGAAATAAAAACGCATAGACCAAGCTAGGAATTGCAATAATAGCAACTAATAAATATAAAGACATTCCCGTGTTACTTTTTACTTAAACTGATCATAAAAACAAGCTGGTTTTATAAACTTCATGTCCTTGAAACTAATTAGGTTCGTTACTTTAGAATTGATTTCAATAAGTGTTTTTGGGTCACATTTAGCGGTTACGTTTTTAGCGTTGTCACGTTGGGTTGCAAAATCCTTTTGATTTTCAGATTGAAATTGTTTCGAAAGGCATCTAATTAGATTGTCGTTAGCAATATAAAACCGCTCTTCCGTATTGATATCTACGGTTTTAGGGTTGCCATTTTCGTCTTCACCATCAAAACGCCAGTAACCACCAGTCATGAACGCAAAAAAAGCCTTGTTGTCCTGTAAGTAATATTGATCGGTATAACCGCCATGAGACCCATCATTATAAGTGTGCTCAATCATCACAATTTTATTTTCATACTCATAATATTTTATGGTTGCATATTCAGGGTAGTCTGGACATTCGTAAGATCTATGAATAATGTTGCATTTATCTTCTGAAATCCAATTGTTAATCTGAGCAAAATTTGTTCTTATATCTTCAATAAGAGCTTCGTTATCTTTCGGAGCAGTAGAAGTTTCCGAACTAGTTTCTGTTGTAGGCTCAGAATCATTGGAAATTTCGCTTAGTGATTTTGCTTCACCTTGAGTTTCAATATTTGTATCTTCAGTAGATTCTTTACTAGGTTCCTCCATTTGATCAGAAGCTGAACTAGATTCAGAATTATTGCCGCAAGAATACAGAGCAATGGCTAATATAAGTGTGTATAAGATTTTCATGTTAGATTAAGTTTCCACTAAAATAACAATTCCCAACGAGAACATTGGGAATTGTAGTTGTGTTTATAGTTGTTGTTATGAATAGGCTTTAGGCCTGCTGGTTACTTAACCTAAACAAGTTAAGAACCGTTTGAGACACAAATATAGTTAAATATTTTATTAATTATATTTTTTAGCAATAAAATGCAATTTAGTTTCATGCTTTTTCAAGTCTCAAAACATTAAAATCGTTACTTTTGTTGACTTTAAATTTCGTATATGAATTATCTATCGGTTGAAAATTTGACTAAGACCTACGGGGAACGTGTGTTGTTTGAGAATCTTAGTTTTGGGTTGAGTAGAGGAGATAAGTTTGCCTTGATTGCTAACAATGGTGCTGGTAAATCCAGTATGTTAAAAATTATCGGAGATAGAGACACTGCTGATTCTGGAGAAGTAGCATTGCGAAATGGAGTGCGCGTTGGATTTTTAGATCAGGAACCAAATTTTGATCAAGAGCAGACCATAAACCAAATGGTAAAAGGAGCGAACTCCAAGGTTTTGGAAATAATTTCAAATTATGAAAAAGCCCTCGAAGCCCAAACAGAAGATTTTAGTGATAGAACTCAAAAGATTTTTGAAGAAGCTTCAGCTGAAATGGATAAAATGGATGCCTGGGATTATGAGCGTAAAATGCAGCAAATTTTGAGCAAGTTTCGTATCGATGATCTTGAAATGCAAATAAAGAAACTATCAGGAGGACAACAGAAGCGATTAGCGTTGGCTTTGGTATTGTTAGATAATCCCGAATTGTTAATCCTTGATGAGCCTACCAACCACCTTGATATTGAAATGGTAGAGTGGTTAGAAAATTTTCTAATGCAGCAAAACGTAACTTTGCTTATGGTTACGCACGATAGATATTTTCTAGATAGAGTTTGTAATCACATTCTAGAACTGCATGAGGGAAAACTATATCATCATAAAGGGAACTATGAGTACTTTTTGCTAAAGCGAGCTGAAAGAGAAGAAGTGCTGAGCACTGAAATTTCAAAGGCCGGTAAACTTATGAAAAAAGAGTTGGAATGGATGCGAAGAATGCCAAAAGCCAGAGGTACCAAAGCCAAGTCCAGAATAGATTCATTTTACTCAACCGAAAAGAAAGCGAAATCAGGTAAAGTGACGAAAGAACTTCAATTAGATGTTAAAATGACAAGAATTGGAGGGAAGATTCTCGAGTTGAAGAAAGTTCGTAAGACCTTTGGAGACCTGGTGATTATGGACGGGTTTGATTATACGTTTAAGAAAGGAGAACGAGTAGGAATTGTAGGGAAGAACGGAGTAGGGAAATCTACTTTTTTGAATATAATTACACAACAAGAACCAGTTGATTCAGGTAAGATTAACGTTGGTGAAACCATTGTTTACGGATACTTTTCTCAACAAGGAATTAAACTTAAAGAGGATAAAAGAGTAATTGAAGTACTTAAGGATATAGCGGAGGTTATTACATTAGGAAATGGGAAAAAACTTTCCGCATCTCAGTTCTTAGAATTCTTTTTATTTCCACCAGAGATGCAATACACCTATGTTTCTAAATTGAGTGGAGGAGAACGTAGAAGATTATACTTACTTACGGTACTAATTAAAAACCCTAACTTCCTGATACTTGATGAACCGACCAATGATTTGGATTTGCTTACCTTACAAAAGCTAGAAGAGTTTCTTGAGAATTATCCTGGGTGCGTGATTGTAGTTACTCACGATCGTTATTTCATGGATAAATTGGTTGATCATCTTTTCATTTTTGAAGGTGAAGGAAAGATAAAAGATTTTAATGGTAAGTACACTGAGTACCGAAATGACCAATTAGAAAAAGAACAAGAATCTCGTGCAAAAGAAAAACAGACAGAAGTAAATAAGCAAGAGGATCAACCTAAACCGGAAAAGGAAAAAAAGAAACTTTCTTACAACGAGAAAAGGGAATATGAGCAGTTGGAGAAAGATATAGAAACTCATGAAAAAGAAAAGGCCGAGTTAGAGAAAACCTTAGGAACCGAATCTGATTATGAGAAAATTTCAGAAATGTCCACTCGGATTGGAGTACTAATCGACATGATTGATGAGAAGACCTTACGTTGGATGGAGTTGGATGAATATGCTTAAGAGGATTAGGAGTATCGAGCAAGAGTGTCGAGCAAGAGTTTAGAGTTTGTTAATTAAAAATTTAAACCTCAATACTCCATACTCGTAACTCTTGCTCAACACTCGTAGCTCTTGCTCAATACTCAATACTCGAAGCTCAATGCTAAATTTAATATGGAAGTTAGAAAATATAAATACAGTGGGAATTGGTGGGTGATAATATTGTGCATGTTGATGTTCGGGGGTGGAGCTGTTGCATTATACTTTGAGGCTACTACTAATTCTGATACAGTTTCAATACTTGGGTTAATCGACTTAAATAAAGATCAATCAACCATGTTTTTGTGGGTTCTGATGGTTTTATTTATTCTTTTTACAATTCTTATGGTTGCTCCCATAGCCTTAAAGTTGCGAGGAGATAGTTATTTGATAATTGAACAAGATAAGATTATAATTCCGCCACCGTTATTTAAATCTACCGCTACAGAAATTCTGTACGAAGAAATTCATAGTTTTGAACAGACAAATGTAAGTTCTACCTCAATCCTAACCATTTATCATGAAAAAGGTAAATCTGGAATTAGTAGTAGCCTGTTTGCTAATAAGAAATCTTTTAAGGAGGTAAGCGATCTTTTATTTGAAAAAGCGCAAACAGAACAATTGTAAAAGTATTACAAGCAAGAATCTAGAGGTAAATTAAAAATCTAAACCTCAATACTCGTAACTCTTGCTCAATACTCGTAACTCTTGCTCACAACTCGTAGCTCTTGCTCCATACTCAATAAGATTTATTGAATTATTTTATTAATCACCACATAAG
>JAHDFW010000186.1:5370-8656 GCA_020627945.1 Cytophagales bacterium | reverse complement strand
CGTATTTACGGGATTCGGGAACGGAGTCAGAAATCTGGTAATTAGCACTTTGCTATATTCACAAGATTTCTGACTATTGCTTTGCAATAGCAGAAATGACGGCACGGTATAAGCCGATTTTCGTTGTTTCAAAAACTTTCCAGCTAAGCCCAAAAAAACATGTCTTCCGAAATACAGTTTGCACACTCTTGGCCTTCTCGAATCAGGTAGTCACAAGGATATTCTCTTTGCGAATGATGTAACTTGTTTTTATTTGGGAGATGGAGGATTGCAAGTTGCTGTAGCCCGAGGCATATCTGGTTTTGGAAGTGAGCACCCCAATAAAATAATCGCAGCTAAGATCTGTAGAATCGAAGAGATTTTCATGTTAAGCGACTATCAAGCATAACCTAAAAACAATTACTTAAGAACATCAATTAAAGTACTCCTCAACCCTCTTGCTCTCTACTCTCAACTCACCCCTCTTGCTCTAATTGTGTTCTCTAGACTTTACAGTCCTGTTTTTCCAGAAGTTTCGTTCTTCCTTGATCTGCTTCTTTAGTTCCTCGTCGAACTCGTAGTTCTTAATTTCATCTAGATTTGGCTGTCCTGCATCCACCCAACACGTATACCAGAAGTCAGCAACCATTTTGATAGAAGCTCTCATCTGCCGTTCTACCATTCCTTTCATCAACTTATGATATTTGGCCGAGTATTCCTTAGAGTAAACTTTTACGGTTTGTTTGTTACGCTCCTCAAAACTATACTTCTTGTCTGGACTGGTTTTAGCATTTAGTTCTCTTTCTAAAAATAGTACCGAATCCATTGCTAAATGTGCAGTTTTCACATTGGCCCAAGCGCGCTCCACAGGGTCATTTACATATTCCGCTTTATCTACAAAGAAGTCATAATCCTCAGCAAATAGTTCAGGTAGTCTGGATTCCCAGAAACCATGAATTCCTTTTTGGTTGGTCATCTGACCATTGTAGTTTTCTGTGGTGTGAAGGGGTACATTTGAGTCAGCAATATAATGTCCTATTTCCGCTGAAACCTTAAGTATTTTGTACGGGTTCTTACTTCTAAACGCATAAACAAGTCTCTTACGCATAGTTTCTATATGCCAAGGAACAATACCATACTCTTTCAATGTGTCTTCAGTATAGAGTGCTTTTGCATCTTCCCACTTGTGTGGCATAGTGTAAATAGCACTGTCTCCATAGATATCCAAATCAATGTAATGCCTGCATGCCTCACCTTTTACGGCATACCTTCTTGCATCAGGGTCTACAGCATGCTCGGTTAGAAACACAATGTGCTCCTTATAAAATCCAAGCATTTCTTCTGGCAGGGTAAAAGCAGCCAGTCTATTAATTCTTTGATGAGCAAAAAATCCCCATCCTCTTACTAACTCTGTTCCAATAAACAGTAAGCTAAGTATCAATCCTATCCTTATTGATTTTCTCATCTCATTAAGATTTCATCTTTGTGGGCGTCTAATTTAAGGAAAATAAATAATAAAATTGTGAAACTCCAAAGTGAGGACCCCCCGTAACTGAAAAATGGCAACGGAATTCCAACTACTGGAGCTAACCCAATAGTCATCCCCACGTTAATTGCAAAATGGAAAAACAAAATTGATGCCACTCCATAGCCGTAGATCCGTGCAAAACTGGATTTTTGCCGTTCAGCAAGTGTAACAATTCGGAACAGCAACGCTACAAACACAACAATGAATATTAGACTTCCAAGAAAGCCATATTCCTCGCCAATTGTGCAAAAGATGTTGTCTGTATGGTTGTCCGGAACGAATTCTCCTTTGGTCTGTGTTCCTTGTAAAAACCCTTTACCGACCAACCCTCCAGAACCAATGGCTATTTTTGCTTGCCCAACCTGATAACCTGCTCCTGTAGGATCGGCATCTGGGTCTAAAAGTACCTTAATCCGATTTTGTTGGTGAGGCTTTAAAACCTCCGTTACGAGATAATTCACACTGAAAACAAATCCGTTAAGAATAACGCCTCCTGCAAATAAGACCGCATATGCCAATTTTCTATTTTTTCGGAAAAACAAAAGTCCTGCTAGGATTACACTGATTACGGAAAGCCCTATAATTAGATACTGCGCGCCAAACATGAGCGTCAGGATAAAAAGTACAATCGCAAGGACTCCAATTACCAAAAAGAATCCAGGAAGCCCTTCTCTATAAAGAACCAGAATGAAGGTTGCAAATACCAATGCTGAACCTGTGTCACCTTGCAGAATAATTAACACCGCAGGAAAACCAATCATTGCTCCAACGACAACGTAATCATTAATGTTCTCTAATACCTTGGATTTAGAACTTAGAAACTTGGCTAAAGCCATCGCACAGGCAAATTTTGCAAACTCAGCAGGTTGTATTCTCACAAACCCAAGGTCGATCCATGATTGAGACCCTTTTACAACTGCACCTAATACCAATGTATATAACAAAGCGGATATGACGACTCCATACAGTACGTATGCAAACGTTTCATAAAAACGATATTCAATAATATTGATGGCAATCATCAGGACTATGGAAGTCCCAATCCATACAAGTTGTTTGGTATAGAAATTACTGAAATCTAGTAATGAGTTCTCTTCCCCAGGTTGGTAGACGGTTGCATAGATGTTTACCCAGCCAAAACCAACCAACGCAAAATATATAAGGATGGTAATCCAGTCTAGTTTCGATATGTCTCTATTTTCTGCCAATTAATCCTTAATAAATAAACTCGTTTTTATGAACGTAGTCTTCTATATGTTTTCTTCTTTTAGAAATCTCTCCGTTCAGATATTTTTCAATAATCAATCCGTTAATGGATGCTGCTGCACGAGCACCTTGTCCAGCATTTTCCACGTACACGGCCACTGCAATTTTCGGATTATCCTTAGGAGCAAAAGCTATAAACACGGAGTGATCTTCACCGTGCGGATTTTGAGAGGTTCCTGTTTTTCCGCATACAATTATACTGTCCAGTCGTGCTCTAAATCCCGTACCTTTCTGAACTACTGATTCCATTCCCTCAATTACTGGATCATAATAAGGGCGATCGATTCCAACATCTTTTTTCGCAATATAATCTTCATTGAAGTTGGTATCTCCACCAATGGATTTAACCAAGTGTGGTGTTTTGTAATATCCACGATTTGCCAGAATAGCTGCAAAATTAGCCATTTGTAAAGGACTAATTCCAATTTCACCTTGTCCAATGTCGAGCGATCGAATTGTTGAATGCTTCCAACGTCCAGCTCCATAAAGTCTATCATAATAGTCTACACCTGG
>JAHDFW010000186.1:0-5270 GCA_020627945.1 Cytophagales bacterium | reverse complement strand
GGAACAATAACTTTTTCCTGTAAGGCAACCAGTGACTGTGCTATTTTGAAAATCGAACCTGGTGGGTATTGGTCGGCCATTATCGTTCGATTGAACAATACTTTGTTGGTGTCTTTGTTAAGCAGGACGTAGTTCGCTGAAAAATTTCTTCCCGTAAGTACATTTGGGTCATATCCTGGAGCAGAAACAAATGCTAGTATTTCACCCGTTGATGGCTCAATAGCAACAGCACTTCCCGTTTTACCATTGAATAATGACTCCGCAAATTGCTGCAGATTTATATCTATAGTTGTTTTTAAGTTAGCCCCAGGAATAGAAGGAATATCAAGACTACCACGGTCATATTTACCCGTTTCTACACCTTTTCGGTCAACCATCAAAAATCGCTTTCCACGTTTTCCCTTCAGATAAGGTTCGTAAAATGCCTCAAGACCAGACTTGCCTATATAATCTCCTTGATCATACCCTTCTCCTTCACGCTTTTCTAGTTCTTTTTTACTGATTTCTGCTACATATCCTAACACATGTGGAAGGTTTGGGTAGTTGTACCTTCTTACCGTACGAGCTTGCGGATAGAATCCTGAGAATTCTATAAGCTTATCTTCGATAGAGGCCATTTCCGTTTGGGAAACTTGTTTGAGAAACGAAGAAGCTTTGTAGTAACTATAACGTTTGCAACGTGCTAGATTTTCATCAAATTCTTTTCTGGTAATGTTGAGTAGTTTGCAAAATGCTACAGTATCAATGTCAATTTCTCTGGGAATAACCATTAGGTCGAAAATGGGCTCATTGTAAACCAGTAGATTATTATTTCGATCGTATAGCAGCCCGCGAAATGGATATTCAATAATTTCCTGTCGATGACTACCCTTTGCTGCCTCAACATATTTTTCTTCCAGTACCTGAATGGAAAACAACTTGATCAGAAACGAAATACTGACAAACAGCACTATGCCGATGAAAACAATATATCGTCTATCTGTTACAGCCATTTACCTTTTTTTAATATCTAGCGTTTCTCACCTCCCGAAAAGAGGTACATTCCAATTACTACCATTAACAAGGTCAACGCACTACTTGTAAATGTTTTTAAAAGAGCCTGACCAAATAGTTTGTAATGAGCGGCATCAATTAGAAACAACACCAAGTGATGACTAAATATGAGCAGACCCGCGTATGCCAAAAACCATAATAAACCTGTTTCATGTATTGAGAAACTAAAGTTTTGCCCGTAACCATTTCTAGGTGTAAGTTGCTTGAGAATAGTTGGTCTAAGAAACGCCATAAAGACGGTCGATGCTGCATGCATTCCCAGAGTATCTCCAAAAATATCAATGATGATTCCAATTCCAAACCCAATCAACAAGACGGTAATGGGCGGCATTTCATAAGGAAGAACCAATATTAGAGCTACGTAAACAAAGCAAAAAGCCATGTTGAACAGAATGAAATTATTCTGAAAGATGAATTGGGCAACGATTAATCCCAATCCGAGAAATGCATATTTTAAATAACTACTGTTCAATTTGCTCTTCTAATTTCAATTGTTCTAAGCTATGAATGTTTTCAACAACATAAACAAAGTTTAGTTTATCCAACTCTGATGCTAGTTCCACCTTAATCTCATAAAACGACTGATTATCTTGCAGCTCAAAATCGTCTATGATTCCTATAGTGATTCCATCTGGATAAACGGCATTATAACCCGATGTCACTACTGTATCACCTTTTTGCAACTTCACATGACGAGGGATGTATTTTAATCCTAATTCGGTGGAGTTACGCCCTGTCCAGTAAATAGACCCTAACGTCCCAATTCTTTTTATTTTTGAAGAAATGAGTGTTTGAGAGTGTAAAACCGAAGCAACTAAACTATATTTTTCACTACAAGAAACTACCGAGCCAACTACACCAGATTCGGTTACAACTCCCATCCCAGCAGAGATCCCGTCATCAGATCCAATATTTATGGTAATGTAATTGTTATGGTTATGAATAGAGTTTTTCACCACCTTCGCAGCATAAACCCTGAACTTATCTGCTTCATCGCTATAAGGAGTATTGGGAGCAATAGTGGTTAACGCTCGATGTTTGATAATCAAGTTTCGCAAGCGTGCATTTTCTTCCGCAAGCGCTTGATTTTGTTCATCTAAACTGAAATAATCTGTTACTCCCTGTTTGGTGCTAACTAAATCTCCAGTTACATTACTCGACGTACTTACAAAAGCAGTTTTTTGGTAATCGTTTTTAGAAAAGACCAGAAATAGACAGAATAACTCAATGCCGAGGAACACGAAGGTCACTCGATAATTGAATATGAACGCAAAGAGTTTTTGCATGTGGTAATTACGTCATCAAGATTGCTTTGAAATGATCAAGGTTTTTAAGCGCATGTCCTGTTCCTCGTACTACGGCTCTTAACGGATCCTCCGCAACGTGTACAGGTAACTTTGTTTTGATGGACAGACGTTTGTCTAATCCACGCAATAAAGCTCCGCCACCGGTTAAGTGAATTCCGTTATCGTAAATATCTGCTGAAAGTTCTGGAGGACAGTTTTCCAGTGCCTTTAAAACCGCCTCTTCAATTTTGGAAACAGACTTGTCCAACGCAAAAGCAATCTCAGAATAAGTTACTTTGATAACTTTCGGAATACCAGTCATAAGGTCTCTACCTCTGATTTCATAATCGTTTGGCGGATTGTCTAATTCTGTCATTGCAGATCCTACCTCAATTTTGATTTTTTCAGCAGTACGTTCTCCAATCAGCAGGTTGTGCTGACGACGCATGTAGTCCAAAATATCTTTACTAAACTGATCTCCAGCAGTACGGATAGACTGATCGGCTACAATACCAGAAAGTGCAATTACAGCAATCTCTGTTGTACCACCTCCGATATCTACGATCATAGATCCAATTGGTTGCTCAATATCAATTCCAATACCTAAAGCAGCTGCCATAGGTTCAAAAATCATATAAACCTCTTTCGCACCAGCATGTTCTGCCGAATCACGAACCGCTCTTTTTTCTACTTCAGTAATACCAGACGGAATACAAATTACCATACGATGAGAATTGGATGAAAGCCAGTTTCTTCCTTTTTCCATCATTTTAATCATCCCTTTGATCATCTGCTCTGCAGCTTCGAAATCCGCAATCACACCATCTTTCAAAGGTCGAATCGTTTTGATTTCCTCATGGGTTTTTTCGTGCATCATCATTGCCTCGCGCCCCACTGCTATCACGTCCCCCGAAATACGATTTTTTGCGATGATCGAAGGTTGATCCACCACGATAGTATCATTATGAATAATGAGCGTGTTGGCTGTCCCAAGATCAATGGCGATGTCGCTTGTAAAAAAGTTGAATAATCCCATTTAGAAAGTCTAAAAATTTAAGTCTGGTAATACTTGAACCCCGTTTTGATTTATTTAAGCTATAAAAAAAGTGAAATTTTCGCGTTAAAAAAAACTTAATGCTTAAAATGTCTAACACCTGTCATCACCATCGCCATGTCATTTCGATCACAATATGTAATTGAGTCATTATCTTTGATCGATCCACCTGGTTGGATTACTGCTTTAATCCCTTCTTTATCAGCTATTTCAACGCAATCTGGAAATGGGAAAAATGCATCAGAAGCCATTACCGCATTGTTCAAATCGAAGCCGAATTTTTTTGCCTTTTCAATGGCTTGTTTCAAAGCATCTACACGAGAAGTCTGACCAGTACCACTTGCGAACAGCTGCTTGTCATCACTTAGAATGATGGTGTTGGATTTGGTATGCTTAACTAATTTGTTAGCAAATTTAAGTGCTCCAACTTGTGCATCTGTAGGTTGAGTTTTGGTTACAGTTTCGAATTTTTCGATCTCCTCGTAGTCTTCATCTTTGTCCTGAACGAGCACTCCATTTAGTATCGATTTATACTCACGAGCTGGTAGGTCAACATTCTTTCTTTTTAGTAAAATTCGGTTCTTTTTGCTCTTCAATAATTCCAAAGCATCCTCATCGAAGTCCGGTGCAATTACAACCTCACAGAACAACTTATTTACTTCTTCTGCGCAAGCTATGTTGATTGGTTCATTGGCTGCCAAAATCCCCCCAAAGGCTGAAACATTATCACATTCTAGGGCTTTTACGTATGCCTCTTCAATCGTATCTGCAATTGCAAGTCCACAAGCATTTGTGTGCTTAATGATAGCAAAAGTTGGTTGTTCGGTAAAATCATCAATGAGCCTTACAGCCGCATCTACATCTACTAAATTGTTATATGAAAGCTCTTTACCATTCAGTTGATCAAACATTTCCGTTAAATTACCATAAAACTCCCCTTTTTGATGAGGATTTTCACCGTATCGAAGCGATTTTGAATTCAATTCACTAGCCTTGAATGCATCAATAGATTCACCGTCATTGAAGTAATTGAATATAGCACTGTCGTAATGAGAAGATACATTGAATGCTTTTGCGGCAAATGTTTTTCGTTGCTCTAAAGTGGTACCACCATCTTGTGATTGGAGCAAGTCCAATACGTCGGAGTATTGGTTCTTAGAAGACACAATCAAACAATCTTTGAAGTTTTTAGCTGCAGCTCTAATAAGGGAAATACCGCCAATGTCAATTTTTTCGATGATTTCACTTTCGGTCCCTCCGTTTGCTACAGTTTCTTCGAAAGGATATAGATCAACCATTACTAGATCGATTGCCTCAATGCTATGCTCTTTTAGTTCATTTAAGTCGGACGGGTTATCATCACGTCTTAGAATTCCACCAAAAATTGCAGGGTGCAAAGTTTTTACACGTCCTCCAAGAATTGAAGGATATCCTGTGAGTTTTTCGGCTGGTGTAACCCAGATTCCTAAATCTTCAATATGTTTTTGAGTACCTCCTGTCGAAATGATTTTCACATCATTTTTAGCCAAAAGTTTTACGATCTCATCGATTCCGTCTTTGTTGAAAACTGAGATCAGCGCGGTTTTTATCTTCCTGTTTTCCATAGTATTGGGTTGAAGTTGCAAAGGTAATTTTTATGGATATTTTTTTATGCTTTTGGGCTTTTTTTATGATCGAAAAAACACATTTTCTTTACTGGCAGGAATATTGTTTGGAATTCACCGTTTTTAAGACAAAAAATTATAGCTTTGTGGGCTTGCAACTATGCTGACTAGAATAGCACATATAATAATTAAGTTTCGATTGTTTTTGGTGATCTTACTCGCTGCTTTTACAGCGTTTATGGCTTATCATGCTAAGGATGTCGAAATGAACTA
>JAHDFW010000185.1:3211-8662 GCA_020627945.1 Cytophagales bacterium | reverse complement strand
TCAATAAGTTGATCACGTTTTCCGTTCGTGACTTTTAAGGTGTATTGATGGAAAACATGTGTTGAGTTAATTACTCTTTTGGGCGTAACCAACGCGTCTATATTTTCAAACGCTTTATCATAAATATCTGCTACTTTTCGACGTGCATCGCAATAAGCATCTAAGTGCTTTAGTTTGATATTCAGTATCGCTGCTTGTATAGAATCTAGTCTGGAATTACATCCAATTACAGAATGATAATATCTTTTTTTCTGACCATGGTTTGCAATCATCCTTAGCTTTTCTGCCAACTTATCATCATTAGTGAATATTGCCCCGCCATCTCCAAAGCAACCGAGGTTTTTTGATGGGAAAAAAGAGGTGGTTCCGATATCTCCTATCGTACCTGTTTTTGCTGTAGACCCATCGGGAAAAGTATAATCAGCGCCTATAGCCTGTGCATTATCTTCAATGACAAAAAGATTATGTTTTTTGGCAAAGTCCATAACCGGAGCCATATCAGCAGATTGTCCAAATAAGTGAACAGGGACAATGGCTTTTGTATTGGGAGTCAGTGCTTTTTCGAGGATTCTTAAATTAGTATTAAAACTATCGTGGTCAACGTCAACCATTACTGGTTTTAAATGTAAAAGACCAATAACCTCAGCGGTAGCAACGTAGGTGAAAGCCGGAACTAATATCTCATCACCTGGTTGTAACCCAAGTGCCATTAGTGCTATCTGTAGAGCATCTGTTCCATTGGCACATCCAATAACATGTTTTACACCTAAGTAATCAGCAAGATTATGCTCAAATGATTTTACAGCAGGTCCTTTAATAAATTGGGCCTTTCCACAAATGTCTTGTATAGCTTGGTCAATTTCTGGTTTAATTTTTTGATATTGACTTACTAAGTCAACCATTTGAATTTTAGGTTGGAGATTAGTTTCCATAATTTGTGTTTGACTTATACCAATCAAAGGCTTTAGATAATCCAGACTTAACATCAAATTTAGGCTGGTAGCCAATTAATTCTTTTGCTTTAGAGATATTTGCCAGGCTATGTGGGATGTCTCCTACTCTGTTTGGACGGTGGATGGCGTCAATAGACGTACCACTTAATTCCTTAATAGCGTTCCAAAGTTCTTTTAAGGTTGTTCGCTCTCCAAATGCCACATTATAAATTTGATTTACCGCTTTTTCGTTGTTTGTAAATAGAGCAAGCAAATTTGCTTGTACAGCATTATCTACATAAGTGAAGTCTCTACTGTAGGACCCATCACCATTTATAAAAGGTGGATTATTATTAAGCGCAGCGTTCATAAAAAGCGGAATTACCGCAGCATAGGCCCCATTAGGATCCTGCTTTGGTCCAAAGACATTAAAATAACGTAGGCCTATAAATTCGAAGCTATAGGTTCTAGCAAATACATCAGCATAAAGCTCGTTAACATATTTAGTTACTGCATAAGGAGAGAGTGGTCTGCCAATAGTATGTTCAATCTTTGGAAGACCTTCACTGTCTCCATAAGTAGATGATGAAGCTGCAAAGACTACACGTTTTACTCCTTGTTCTACGGCGGCCCGAAAAACATTTAAGGTACCGGTAATATTTACAGCATCTGTCGTCAAAGGATCTTTTATAGAGCGAGGTACCGATCCTAAAGCAGCTTGATGTGTAATTAAATTAATGCTATCACAAGCTGATAAACAGGTTTGGTAGTCTCTTATGTCACCTTTAATAAATTCGAAGCCAGGATTTTGATAAAACTCTTTAATGTTTTTTTCAAAACCAGTTGCGAGACTATCCAATACCCTGACTTTAGCAACTCTTTGATCACTTAAGAGTGCTGCTACTATATTTGACCCAATAAAACCTGCTCCTCCGGTGACAAGAATATTCATTTTTTTATAATCTAGCATCAACTTTTTCTTTATCGAAAAAACCTTTTACATCATATACGACAGACACTTCCTTTTTAAGTTTGCTTAAATCCAGAGTCTTATTTTCATTATGAGCAACGGTCAATACAATTGTATCATATTTGATTGCTGGTAACTCATTAGTTATTGTAATGCCATACTCTTCTTTGACTTCTTCCACAGAGGCCCAAGGGTCATATATACTTACATTAAGGTCGTAGCTTTTTAGTTCATGAAAAACATCGATTGCTTTTGTATTGCGTATATCCGGACAATTTTCCTTAAATGTTATACCTAGCATCAAGACATTTGCACCTTTAACCCTGATATCTTTTCTAACCATGAGTTTTACAATCTCCCCTGCGACATATTTTCCCATTGTATCGTTCAGGCGACGCCCAGCAAGGATTATCTCCGGATGATATCCTACTTCCTGAGCTTTTTGAGCTAGGTAATATGGGTCAACGCCAATACAGTGACCACCCACTAGTCCTGGTTTGAAAGGTAGAAAATTCCATTTAGTTCCAGCGGCTTCTAATACCTCATGGGTGTCTATACCGAGGAGATTGAAAATTTTAGAGAGTTCATTAACGAACGCAATATTTAAGTCTCTTTGACTATTCTCAATTACTTTAGCAGCTTCTGCTACTTTTAGAGAGCTCGCTTTAAAAGTACCAGCAGTAATTACTGAACGATATAACTGGTCAACAACTTCAGCGATTTCCGGAGTAGAACCTGATGTGACTTTCAAGATTTTTGTAACGGTATGTTTTTTATCTCCGGGATTAATGCGCTCTGGGCTATATCCACAGAAGAAATCTGTATTAAATTTAAGGCCGGAGATTCGTTCAAGAACAGGGACACACTCTTCTTCCGTTACACCAGGGTAAACGGTAGATTCATAAATAACGATATCTCCTTTCTTTAAAACCTCACCTACCGTTTCACTTGCCTTATATAGTGGAGTAAGTACTGGACGGTGATGTTTGTCCGTGGGAGTGGGGACAGTAATAATGAATACGTTACAATCCGAAATATCTGTACTATTAGCACTTATTTTTAAACCTTTTTTATTAAAATCTTGGGATACATCATCTTTAATTAGAACTGATTTCAATAAGCTATCTTCAACCTCTAAAGTATTATCTACACCGGCATTTAACTCCTCAACTCTTTCCTGATTTATATCAAAACCTACAGTGTGGTATTTTTTTCCAAATTCAACCGCTAGAGGGAGCCCTACATATCCTAGTCCGATTATAGCAATTTTTTTAGTGCTGATTATTTTTGAAGGCAAAATATTAATTTTTGAAATTGTATCAGTATTCATGAATTCAACTTTATTATTTGTACGGCTTCGCCGTCGATAAGTCGCAACTTATACGTCTAAATGATGGGCAATGTTTGTGTTTTACCATTAATTTATTCGCCTAACTTAAACTTAATATAAGCTAGCAACACATAATAAGACTAAGCTTGCTTTACCAAGCTTGGATTTATTTTTCTAAGCAAATGAACAGCAATACTTACCTTTAAAGCAACTCCTATATTTATCAGCTTTATACTGAGGTACTGGTCATTTTCCTTGTTAATTAATTGTCCTTTTAAACCTGTTAAATTACCTCCGATAACCTCTACATAATCTCCCTTTTCGAATAAATTATTATCGATTTCCACCTTATCCAATTCACCAAGTACTCGCTTTATCAAGTTAATTTCCGCTTCAGGAATCGAAACTAGATTTTTAGAAAATTTCACAAACTGCACTATATAAGGACACTGAAGTACTTTTATGTATTCATTCTTTGTGATTTTTACAAAAATGTAATGATTAATGAGGGGAAGATTTAGATGGACTGTTTTTCTGGTATAATGACGGGTAGCCTTTTGTAAAGGAAGGTAAGCTTCTACTCCAGAATTGCTAAGTTGTTTGGCAGCCGCCTTTTCTCTTTTGTAATGTGTATAAACAGCAAACCACTTCGGAATATCCTCAGATAGATGATTTTCGTGGTGTTCTGTTGTCTTTGAAATCAGTTTGCTCATTGTCTTATAACTTCTTAACTATTTTTTCTATTTTAACTTAAATTGAATATGGAGTTAGAAGCTTTTCTAAACATGGTTGTGTAAAAGAGTATAAAATTTACTCAATCTTAAAGTAAGAATTGAAGACTGAAAATCACAGGATTTATCAGTCGTTCAATTCTTGCACCTATTTATAATACATCAAAGTTTTTCAAGAATGGATTGAATTTTTTTAATCCATTCTTGAAAAACGCTGGCAAAACGTAGAACTGTTTTCGTCAGTGTTTCATGCTGTATCTTAAATAATGCTGACAAAATTATGTTAAAAATAATTGTCAGCTTGTTTTTAATCTTTTGACCAAAGTAGCAATCGCTCTGGATTCATTTGATTCAAAGTTACCATGGGTAACTCAATATTCTTATATAGAAGATATCGTACTTTTCGTTGAATTAAATGCTCTGCTTTTTCAATTAGGTTTAGCAAGTACGTTTTATCAATATCTCCAACAAATATTAGATCAATTATTTGACTATCTTGCCCTTTCGCGAAATCACCAATCAAATATACTTTTTCAACATCTCCTAATCGCTCAACAACCGTTTCGATAATCTGATCAAGGCCAATATGCTTTAATAAAATATTGTGAATTTCATCAAATAAGGGATGTTTAATGTTTGCTTGAAATATCTTTTTGTTGCCCTGTAAATGACTGCTTAGCATTCCGGCTTTCTCTAATTTATTGAGTTCTAGTCGAATAGAATTAGTAGAATCTCCAAATTCTCCTTCCAAACTTCTTAAATATGCGGTTGTTTTGCTGTTTAAGAAGAACTTTAACAGGAGTTTGATACGGGTTTTGGAGGATATAAGCGTTTCTATCATTTAAAAGACTAATAACTTTGAGTAACAAATTTACTCAATAAACGGGAATCTGCAAAATTTATTCTTATTTAAGAAGCCATCGTTTCCTTAAAAATTTTTCGGCCAATGATAAATACCACAGCAATTACTCCTCCTAAAATTCCTCCTATAATAATCCCTCTAAGTTTTGATTGTCCCCTGGGGGAAAGAGGAAGGATTGGTGCATCAATCAATTGAATAAATGGAGTTTTAGTTTTTAGAGTAAAGTCAGCAATTTCTAAGTTCTTCAATGCTTCTCCTTGCATTAGTCCAAGAATTTGTAGATCTCTCATTAATCGAGCTTCACTCAGTCTTGCTTGATTAGTATAGATGCCTCTTCCGGAATCTTTTGCCTTCGCCAATCGCATTTCCTTACTTAGTATTTCATTTTGAATAGAATCCACCTTTTCTCTAACTACTTTGAAAGTACTAAGTTGTTTTTCAATTGTTTTATCAATATAATACTCGCTTAGGTTTTTATAAATGGAGTTTAACCATTGAATAGATAATTCCGGCGCATTACATTTAGCAGCTAATGTCATAATCCCTGTTTCCTCGTCTAATTTAGTAGAATAAAATCCAGGGGTGTGCTCACTGCCAATAATCAAGGCATATATACTTTTTAGTGC
>JAHDFW010000185.1:0-3111 GCA_020627945.1 Cytophagales bacterium | reverse complement strand
CCATACTTCTAAAATATATTCTTGAACTTTAAGTATTAACTCTTTTAGAGAAATTTCTTTTTCATCTTCGATCTTTTGTTTGTCCATATTCTTATTGATTTACGTTCTGAACCAATAGAATCAATGTAAGCACCGCAGTGGCTTGGGCTATAGTTTCACTAAGTATACCTCCCCAATCTCTTTTTTCTCCTTTTCCTCCTTTTTCTTTTGATTTTTTTGGTGGTTTAGTCCCTACTGTAACTATGGATCCTTTTCGAACGGAAGGGTAATCTTTAAAGAGTATATAGTTTTTTGTTTTTGCAACTTCGCCATTTGGATGTAGGACCGTAATACGTTTCTTTTGCCCTCTTTTGGCAACGCCGGCAGCGTAACGTTTAACGTACCATTTAGCGTTTTTACCTTTCTGATATGCAACGCTGATTTTTCCTTCAGTTAATACTTTGTCTTGGTATATTTCACTTGCTTTAGTTGATCCTGTAATGGTTACCAGATCTTTTTGTTTCGGGATATTAATTACATCTCCTGGTTTTAGGATGAAATTACTTCTGGATCTTTTATTTCTTAGCACTTTCTTTAATTCTAGAATAACAAAACCAATGTTATCCTCCTGACGTCTTAACGTCGCGCCATCGGGAAAACCTTCAGGAGTGATCCCTCCAGCCCGGTTGATAAAGCTAAGTAAGCGTTCGTTATCATCAAGAATCGGATAAGCTCCGGGGTACTTTACTTCTCCATTTATTGTAATTACTCGCTGAAATTCAAACTCCGGAATTTTCCTTACGACTACCAAATCATAAGGAGCAAGCTTAAAATCTTTTTCATTAGGAGAAACAATGTTTAAAGAATCATCAACTTCTAAGATTGCTGCAATGATCTCTGTAGGTTCATCATCTTTTATTACGATTCTAAAGATTTCAATTCTACTTTTTGAAGCTTCTAACTTTAGCCCTCCTGAAAATAATAAGACATCTTTTAATGTCATGTTTTCATCATACCGATATTGGTCAGGCTGCCTCACTGACCCCGAAACACTGACTATTGAGTTTTCAAAGAAATCCCGATTACTATAAACTCTAAGGACATCAAAAGGAGCCATCATAATATTCTCGGGCGAATTTGGATTAGCAAATGCTTTATCCAGGTCAACTCTTATGATGCTATTCCTTTCATTATTAGTAAGATTCACTCTATAGATATGTGCAAATTTAAAAGCTTCTTCATCTAATCCTCCAGATAAAGTTATCAGGTCAACGATAGACATACCTTCAGAGTATGGAGTCTCCATTGGGGTTCTAACGGCACCGGATGAAACGATACTTGCATCTTCTGTATAAGTCTCAACCGAGTAAATACTTAACTGATCAAATGGCTGTAATATTAGGTTAGCCTCAGAGTTTGGATTATTAACTGCCTCACTAATGTCTACTCGTATGGTCTCTCGTAGCTTTTTATTAACTGGATCAATTCTACGGATATATCCGAAGTCAGTTGCATTTGGTAATAGGCCACCAGCCAATATAATTGCATCATCTATTCTAATTTCTTCACCTACACTAAAAGGAAGAGTAAAAGGCCTTCGAACAGCACCATTAACACTGAATCGGGCCTTATCAACATAAGACATTTGATTATAAATGATTAATTTATCTTTGGGTTGTAAGACTAAATTTGAGTTACTTAAAGGGGCAGAAAGAACCTGGGCAAGATCTACTTTTTCAAAGCGAACAGTTCCGTCAATGTTTGATCGTTGGATGAATGCAAAGTCTCTACGCGCCTCTTCGATCAGTTGAGCCTTTGAAATAAGGTCACTTATTTGCATATTATCGGTGAGTTCAAACCTTCCTGGGAGTTCTACTGCTCCGGATATTTCTACAAAGTTTTTATAGGGTCGAGCTTTTGATCGGACGGATATGATATCTCCGTTTAGAAGCTGGAAATCATTTTGAGTGTTTTCAAATTGAGTAAAGTCTACGTCAATTATGATTTCTTCATTATTAACTAAACGTTTTACTTGTAAGTTTTCTTTGTATGCATTTACTTTAAATCCCCCTGCAAAATCAATAAGGTCTTTTAAATTTTCTCCCTTGGTTAATTCAAAGGTGAAGTTTCTGTAAACAGCACCGGATATGGTTACTAATCGTTCGGCAATTGGAACAGAGATGAAATCATTTTCTTGTAGATAGTATTGATTCTGAACTGAAGGGTCTAGGAGGTATTCGTATATATCAATCCTTTTTGGTTGACTACCAGCTCTTATTAGTTGGATATTTCTTACTGAACCGATATCAGAAGGGCCTCCGGCAGCGACCAGAGCATTAAAGGCAGTATTAATAGCAGGTATAGTATAGCTTCCATAATTTATAACTTCTCCCACCATATTTACAGTGATCGTACGAGAGTAATTGATAGAAACTTCAAATTCTTCTGGGCGGAAGCGATAATAATTTGAAAAGCGCTGTTGTAACAGTTCTTTAGCCTTGCCCAAGGAAATCCCTTTTAAATAAATGCGAGGCATCCGTGTAGGAGAGATATAACCTGATTTATTGATCTCATAAACTCCTCCCTCTTGCGATACCCCCCAAATGGAGATGGCAATTATATCCCCAACGCCAAGGACATAAGAATCTGGCGGTTTGATATCTTCTGATTGGCGGTATAGTTTTATACTTTTGTCTCTAAATATATGCTGACCAAATATTTTAGAAGGGGGGAGTTCTTCTTGGAATTCTTCTATTAGCTCTTCTGAGACGATAACCTCCTTGTCCAGCGTTTTGATTTCCTCAATTGCCGCTTCTGTACTATCAACTATCACCTGTTCCTTAACAGGTTCTGGCTCTGAGTTTACAGGGCTAAAAGAAGACGGGTTTATGGTGTCTGATGCCCCCTCAAGAGCCTTCTCTGCCTCCATCTCTGCAATTACTTCTTCAATTGCGCCTTGCACCTCAAGTAGTCTTGCAGGGTCATTTTGGTCGACTTTATCAAGGTCAATTCCACGTTCTAATAATTTTTGTCTTAGAACCTCTTCGTCAATGTCTCGTTTTTGAAGCTCTGCCTGAGCTTGTGCCTCTGAAATCGGTGGTTGTGCGAAAAGTATATGTGCGCAGAGTAATA
>JAHDFW010000008.1:41705-44877 GCA_020627945.1 Cytophagales bacterium | reverse complement strand
AGAGATAGGTATCAATGATATTAACACTAACCTAAAAGAGAAAATTCGAGAGCAGCTGATAAAGGTGTTGGATGAAAAATATTCGGCTGGTCATGTTGGAAATGCGGATGGAGTTGAATTAGTTGATCGGAAAATAAGTGAGAGAGATCAGTTGATGCAATTTTTAGAATTGGGTTACGTACATCACATCGAACGGACGCCTAAAACGATTCTTGAAGAGCTAATGAAGCAACCAGAAACTATTGTTCCTCTGTTGCTGACTAAATTAGATAAACCAAATGTGATTAGGAGAATATCATTTTTAATGAATCCCGAATCGTTTAAAGAGCTAATAACTCTTCTATGGAAAGAATTAAACGTGGAAGATAAATTGACGGAAAAAGTAAGAAAAGTCCTTATAAGTTTAGCTCCCTTGCTTAAAGGTTCTTCAGCCCAAATTAATGTACTTGTTGCACAATTTCAAACAATACTAATGCAAGAAGTCATAACCCTTGGAAGAGCTGGTGAATTGAGTCTTGCAAACAGTACGTTAATAGAACGTGTGGTAAAGCAACGCAGTTTTAGAGTTTCGTTTAATTCCTGGGTAAAGCAATTGAGGGTTGAACAAGAAGAAGAGTCGATAGTAAAAGTTAAAAAAGTACTGACTTCCCTTTTTAAAGAAGTAAGCCCTTGGGTAGAACTTGTGGAGTCTGTGGATTTACCAACAAAACTTATCCGCAAGAGGGATGGGCATAAAGATTCGAAAGCATCTAAAATAGCCTTCGAATTAGATCAAACAGAACCATTCTACATAAACAACGCAGGGATAGTACTAGTCTCAGCATACCTCAAACCATTTTTCGGCTCTCTGGAATATTTAGATGAAGAAGGAGAATTCACTTCTGAAGAAACAAGGCTTAAAGCGCTTCAGGTATTACAATTCATTGTTCAGGGTAATGAGGAATTCTCTGAAGAAGATTTAATGCTCAATAAAATCATGGTAGGTTGGGAAATAGAAGAACCTGTCGATCCTGAATCATTACTTCTACATCGTGACAAATACGAAGCAGATGAACTCCTTAATTCTGTTGCTGATAACTGGGATGCACTTGGAAAAAGTTCTGGAGAAGCGATCCGTGCTACATTCTTAAATAGAGAAGGAATCCTAACGTTTGAAGAAGATTTTTGGAAATTGAAAATCGAAAAGAAAACTGTAGATGTTTTAGTTGAAAAACTACCCTGGAGTTTCAGTATAATTATGCACCCTTGGATGGAACACAAGCTTTATGTTGAGTGGTAGTTTGTGAAAACTAAGCAAAAACCTATAAGTACTAATAGGTTTGAACTATAAGTAGAGGGGAGGCATCATAACTTTATTTTGACTAAATTGTCACCTAATAAACATAGAGAATTTGAGGATATGGATAAAGATTATATAATTGATGTGCATACACATCCAACCAATAGACCTTTTAGAAGTTCAGATAAAAATAAGTCTATTTGGGAAACTGTAGAAAAATCGTCGGAATGCGATAATATACCTAAGTTGATTTATGACAATATGGTCAAAGAGACTGTTGATTTAGGGATTAATAAACCTCTTGACCACGTTTCACAAGCTAATTTTGACGCTTGTAGTGAAGCAGGAAATCATGGTGTTTTTGTTGCTCTTTATCCTTCAGAAAAGCCCTTTTATGACTTGAGAAATCCAATAGATATTGTTATTTCCGAAAAAATGAAAGGATCAATAGGAGCATGTATGACAGGTTTTGATCATGCGTTAATAAAAAAAATGCTCAAGACCACGATTCTGAAAAATGGACCAGTAGATTATTTTCAAGAATTACTGGATGAGTACAATTACCTTGTAGATCAACAAAGTGTTACTTCTTCCAATAAGAAGTTGAAAGTTAAGAAGTTTGAAATCGCATCTGATTTTGAGCATTACAAAGAAATATTGTCCGAGAATAAAATGGCTGCCGTACTAACTATTGAAGGAGGACATTCCATTTTTACCTTCGATAAGTACAGAAGGATGAAAATCCCGGCATATAGACTTAAAAAAGGTAAACCTTACTACGACAAGTACCTAGGTCAAGCAAAAAAAGCCATTAAGAAACTTAAGAAACAAAAGTCAGACGATTATAAAAATCACTCCCCATTTTTTATTACACTAGCTCATCACTTCTGGAATTTGATTTGTGGTCATGCTAGAAGCTTCGACGGAATGACAGGGAAACTAGGAGTTAATCAAGAGTTTGGTTTAAACTCGGGGTTTACAGAACTTGGTGTAGAAGTTTTACACCTACTCCTCAATAAAACAAAAACAGAAAGAAGAATTCTTATTGATACGAAACATATGAGCATTCGCACTCGACGAGAGTTTTATGAGATTTGGGAACAGTATAACAACCAAGGAGATGGTTTTCCTATTATTTGTAGTCATGCCGCAGTAGTAGGGGATGAAGATGAATATGCTGAAGGCTTCGAAAATGATAAAGGGAAAGAAAACAATGGGAAATACTTCAATGTTTGGTCTATTAACCTTACTAATGAGGACATTTCGTACATCGCAAAATCAGATGGAATCATAGGTCTCTTATTGCATGAAAAGCGTGTTCCAGGAGATGTCCCTGCAGATCGTTTTAAGGAACTTAAGGAAGATATTAATCTTGCAATAGAACAAGGAGAAGTAGAAGAAGAAAAAGAGAGAATGGAAGAGCTGGCTCACGAATATGTGATGTTAGTAGTTGCAAATATGCTACATGTTGTAAAGACCGTAGGTTCAAGAAAAGGTTGGGATATTATTACGCTTGGAACTGATTTTGATGGACTTATCAATGCTATGGATGTGTTTCCAACCATAAAGTCGATGCCAGATTTGTTTAGCCGCGTAGAGAACTTTTTAGATAACCCAGACCGAATTGAAGGAACACCTTTCGACGAAGACTATATTCAATTCCTTAAGTTTAATCTTACTGGTAAAGAGATTGTTCAGAAAATGAAATATCAGAATGCAGAACGTTTTATGCAGAAGTATTTCAATGATGAGTTTCTACTAAAAAATGACGGACCAAGCAACATTTATTTGTAACGGCTATGAGTAAGGAATCTCGAGCAAGAGTTTGTAAACTTAATAACTACCTCAAACCTCTTGCTCCCCACTCACTACTCTTGCTCACCACTCTTGCTC